>CAMYLL010000024.1 GCA_947259235.1 uncultured Pseudodesulfovibrio sp.
AGGGGCCGCGCCCCTGCATCTATGTCCTCCGTTCGAGACGTTCTATACATAATACATGACACCGCTCCGGTCAAGGACATAAGCACCAGGACCCGCTCCGCAGCGACAACACGCCGGCAAAGCCGCACACAACCCGCCACTCCCCTTGAACAAACCGAAAAACTGTCGCCCTCCCTGGCCGTCTGCCCCGGCTCGCCCCTGACCAAAAAACAGCACGATACAGTTGACACGGACGCCTGGAGTAATTCACAAATACTCTTTTGGGGAAAAGGGCTTCACCCTGTCCAACGTCTTTCGGCGGCCTGATTCCCTGGCCGCGCAAATCAAACCGTCCGCCGACCACGCACCGCTCCCGGTTCGGCAGGCATTCGCAACGGAGGTTTTGATGTCTCAGCTACGCATGCTTCTCTCTGTGGCGCTCACGGTCCTGCTGCTCACCCCGGGGCTGGCCATGGCCAAGGACTTCACCATCGGGCTGATTCTCGTCGGCCCTTACAATGACAAAGGATACAGCCAGGCGCAGTACGAGGGCGGCAAATACGTCGAAGCCCACGTGCCCGGGACCAAACTGATCTACCTCGACAAGGTCAACCCGGCCGACCGGCCCGGCCTGACCCTGCCGCAGGTGGTGGACGACCTTGTTGAAAAAGGCGCCGACCTGATCATCGCCGGGTCCGACGACATGAAGGACGGCATCGTCGAGGCCGCATCCATGCATCCCGACAAGACCTTTGTGCACGTCTCCGGCGACACAACATGGTCCGGCCAGGGCCCGGCCAACCTGGGCAACCTCTTCGCACGCATGGAGTACCCCAAGATGATGGCGGGCTTCACCGCCGCCATGACCACCGAGACCGGCAAGATCGGCTTCCTCGGCCCCCTGATCAACGAAGAGACCCGCCGTCTGGTGGCCTCCGCCTACCTGGGCGCGGCCCACGCATGGACCACCGTGCGCGGCAAGGACATCAAGGACCTCACCTTCAACGTCAAGTGGATCGGCTTCTGGTTCAACATCCCCGGTGTCACCGCCGACCCGACCCAGATGGCGAACACCTTCTTCGACTCCGGCTACGACGTCGTCATCTCCGGCATCGACACCCCCGAGGCCGTGACCGTGGCCAAGCAGAAGAAGGAGCAGGGCAAGAACGTCTTCGCCCTCCCCTACGACTACGAAAAGGCGTGTGAGGGCCAGGGCTCCATCTGCCTGGGCGTACCCTACTTCAACTGGGGTCCGGGCTTCATGCGCATCGTGCAGCAGGTGCAGGCCGGAACCTACAAGCCCGCCTTCGAGTGGGAATCCCCGTACTGGGCAGACATCAACGACCCGGACAAGTCCCCCGTGGGCTTCATGCCCGGCGACGGCATGTCCGCCAAGACCAAGGCCGAGCTGGACGCCTTCATCGGCAAGCTCGGCTCCGGCAAGCTCGACCTCTTCACCGGCCCCCTCAACTATCAGGACGGCAGCGTCTTCCTGAAGGCGGGCGAGAAGGCCACGGACAAGCAGATCTGGTATCTCGGTCAGTTGCTTGAAGGCATGGAAGGACTCTCCAGCCCCAAATAGCCGATGATCGTCTTACAGGACATACACAAACATTACGGCCGGGTTCGGGCCAACGACGGCATCAGCCTGACCCTCGAACCCGGCCGCATCTACGCTCTGGTGGGCGAGAACGGCGCCGGAAAGAGCACCCTCATGCGCGTGCTCGCCGGGCATACCCGCCCGACCTCCGGCTCCATCGAGATCAGCGGGCAGCAGGTCGCCTTCCTGACGCCCACTCTGGCCAGGGCGCACGGGGTGGGCATGCTCTACCAGGACCCCCTCGACTTTCCGGCCATGCCCGTGTGGGAGAACTTCCAGCTCGGCGCGCCGGGCCGGACCAAGCGCGAGGTGATCGACGTCATCGGCGAGCTGTCCTTCCGTCTGGACGCCTGCTTCCTACCCGACGAGACGGTCTCCTCCCTCACCGTGGGCGAGCGCCAGCTGCTCGAACTGCTCCGCCTGCTCGACCTGGGGGCCACCACCCTCATCCTGGACGTGCCCACGACGGGCATCACCCCGGTACAGAAGCGGGACCTCTTCGACCTGCTCATGAAGCTGGCCCGGGAGGAAAAACACACCATCGTGCTGGTCACCCACAAGCTCACCGAGGCCCTGGAGATGGCCGACGCCATCCTCGTCATGCGCCAGGGCGCCCTTGTCTCCACCCTGACCCCGCCCTACGACGAGGCCAGGCTGGTCCAGCTGATGTTCGGCGATGCGGCCGACGGCGAGGGCGAGGGCGTGCCCGGGCTCTCCGATTCCGGCCCCGTGCCCCGGCTGCGGCTGGACGACGCGCTCATGGCCGGTCCCAAATACTCCATGGGACCGATGAATTTCTCGGCCCGGCCCGGCGAATGCATCGGCCTGGCCGGACTCGACGGCAGCGGCCAGGAGCTTTTCCTGCGCGGCCTGTGCGGCCTGGACCGGATGCCCCGGGGAACCCTGAGCCTCGACGGCAAGGCCCAGCCCGGCAACGACTTCACCGCCCTGCGCTCCGCCGGGGTCCATTTCGTGCCCGCCGACCGGCTCGGCCTGGCCCTGTTCCCGGACCTGACCCTGCGCGAGCACATCCAGCTCACCTTTCCCGGCCACGCGGCCGACATGGACGCCTTCTACCGGAGCCAGTGCGTGGAGCGCTTCAACCTGCGCGCCCACCCGGACACGCGGGCCAGCGAGCTTTCCGGCGGCAACCAGCAGCGGCTGCTCCTCTCGCTCATCCACGACGACGCCAGCCTCCTGCTCATGGAGCATCCCACGCGCGGACTCGACGCGGGCTCTGCCCGCCAGGTCTGGGCCCATCTCAACGACCGCTGCCGGGCCGGGGCGACCCTCGTCTTCTTCTCGCCCGACCTGGACGAGGTGCTCGACCACAGCCACCGGGTGGTGGTCTTCTATGACCGGGCCATAGCCGCCGTGGTGGACCGCGCGCAGGCGACCACAGAGGTCGTGGGCGCGCTCATGGCGGGCAAGGACCCCAGGGACGTGCTCGGAGAAACTGCGACCGGAAACAGCGCCACCGGAGGCGGACCCGGAGGCGGACGATGACACGCGCCGCACCCATGACCGAACTGGCATGGCTCGGGGCGACCCTGCTCCTGGCCCTGGCCCTGACCGTGGCCGTCACCCTGCCCTCGGGCGCGCCGCCCTTCGAGACCATCTACGTCCTCTTCAAGGGCGGCCTCGGCTCGGTATCCAAGTTCGGCCGGGTGCTCGCCGTCTGGGTTCCGCTCACCCTGTGCGCCGTGGGCCTGCTGGTTCCGTTCACGGCCCGGCTGTGGAACATCGGCGTGGAGGGGCAGGTCATCATGGGGGCCATCTTCTGCACCGCCGCCCTTCGTCCCTACGACGCGGGCGGGGCCGCCCAGATCATCATCGCCCTGGGCGCGGGCGTCCTCGGCGGCGCACTCTGGGCGCTCCTGGCCGGACTGTTGCGCGTCTTCGGCCGGGTTCACGAGATATTTTCCGGCCTGGGCCTCAACTTCGTGGCCCTGGGCGTCACCCTGTGGCTCATCTTCGGCCCGTGGAAACGGCCCGGGGTCGCCTCCATGTCCGGCACACAGCCGCTGGACGTCTCCCTGTGGCTCCCCCGCCTCGGCTCCATGACCGTGAGCTGGGTCGGGCTGGCCCTGGCCCTGGCCGTGCTCGCCCTCATCTACATCCTGCTGCTGCGCTCCGAGTGGGGGCTGAAGCTGCGCGCCGTGGGCGAGAACCCCAAGGCCGCCACCCTCTTTGCCCTGGGCCCGCGCCGCCGCCTGCTCCAGGCGTTCATGGTCTGCGGCGGAGCCGCCGGACTGGCCGGAGCCATCCAGGTGCTCGGCGTCTACCACCGGCTGTTGCCCGCCATCTCGTCGAGCTATGGCTACACCGCCCTACTGGTAGGCATGATGGCCTCGTTCCGGCTCGGACCGGTCCCCTTCATCTGCCTCTTCTTCGCGGTGCTCAACGTCGGCTCCATCCAGCTGCCCCTGCAACTGGGCCTTGACTCCTCCCTCAGCGGGGTCATCCAGGGCGTCATGGTCCTGTCGGTGTTCATCGTCCACGGCCTGCGCCTGTGGCTTCGTCAACGCAAGGAGGCGGGATGACCGATACCTTCGCCCTGACCCTGGCCGGCATCCTCATGGCCGGCGCGCCGCTCGTCCTCGCCACCCTGGGCGAGACGCTGACGGAGAAGGCCGGCATCATCAACCTGTCCCTGGACGGCTCAATCCTGCTGGCCGCCATGGCCGCCTTCGCCGTCTCGGTGACCTTTGACAGCCCGTGGCTCGGCGTGCTCTGCGGCATGGGCGTGGGCGCGGCCATCGCGGGCGTGCTCGGCGTCATCGGCATCTACCTCGGCCAGTCGCAACTGGCCGTTGGCTTCATCCTGACCCTGCTGGCCCGCGACCTGGCCTATTTCCTGGGCCATTCCTTCTCGCGCCAGCCCGGGCCGGACCTCGGCCTGTGGACCATTCCGGGCATCGGAACCATCCCTTTCATCGGTCCCATCTTCGGCTCCCAGTCCCCGGTGATCCATCTCAGCCTGGCGGCCATCTTCCTGTGCTGGTGGTGGATGTACCGCACCGAGGGCGGCATGCGGCTGCGCGCCGTGGGCGAGTCGCCCCGGGCCGCCTTTGGCCGGGGCATCCGCGTGCGTCTTGTCCGGCTCTATTACTGCCTGGCCGGAGGCGCTCTTGTGGGCATGGCCGGGGCCGCCTATTCCCTGGCCGTCAAGCCCGGCTGGGGACGGCCCCAGGGATGCGAGGGCGCTGGCTGGATCGTCCTGGCCATCGTCATCTTCGGCGGCTGGAACCCTGTCCGCGCCGCGCTGGGCGCGTTCTTCTTCGCCGCCCTCCAGGTCTCGGGCATCTATCTGCAGGAAGTCTTCCCGTCCATTCCTGCCCCGGTCTTCCAGGTGGCCCCGTTCCCCATCATGATCCTGACCCTGCTGGCCGTGAACATGGGCCGCGTGGGCTGGGTGCAGGACATGGTCCGCCGCAATCCGGTTCTCAAGCGGCTCTCCCAGAGCTGGAGCATCGAAGCGCCAGCCGCCCTGGGCCAGGACTTCGACCCCAGGAAAGGGCTCTAGCCGCACCAACCGCAACCCATCGGAGGCGAGCATGGAAAAGCCGAAAGTCTACGTCACCAGGATGATCCCCAAGGCGGGCATCGAGCTGCTCCGCACGGTGGCCGACGTCGAGGTCAACCCCGACGACCGCCCCCTGTCCCGGGCCGAACTGCTGAACGCAGTCAGCGAGTGTCACGGCGTCATCGGCCTGCTCACGGAGAAGATCGACGCCGAATTCTTCGACGCCGCCCCCCGGCTCAAGGGCTACGCCAACTACGCCGTGGGCTACGACAACATCGACGTGGCCGAGGCCACCCGCCGGGGCATCCCGGTGTCCAACACCCCCGGCGTGCTCACCGACGCCACGGCGGAATGTGCCTGGGCGCTCCTCTTTGCCGCGGCCCGGCGCGTGGTTGAATCCGACCGCGTCATGCGCTCGGGATCGTGGTCCGGCTGGGGGCCGCTCCAGTTCATCGGCGCGGGAGTGCGGGGCAAGACCCTGGGCATCGTGGGCGCGGGCCGCATCGGCACGGCCATGGCCCTGATGTCGCGCGGGTTCGACATGCCCGTGCTCTACACCAGCTCGTCCAACCGCAAGAACACCGTCCTCGAAGACCGGCTCGGCGCGCGGCTCGTGCCCTTCGACACCCTGCTGGCGGAGTCGGACTTCATCTCCATCCATACCCCCCTCACCCCGGCCACCCGTCACCTCTTCGACGCCAAGGCGTTCTCGCGCATGAAGCGCAGCGCCTATCTCGTGAACACGGCGCGCGGCCCGGTGATCAAGGAGGACGATCTGGTGGCGGCCCTCCGGGCGGGCGAGATAGCGGGCGCGGGGCTCGACGTCTACGAGGCCGAACCGGCCATGGCCGACGGGCTGGCCGGGCTGGACAACGCCGTGGTCCTGCCCCATGTCGGCTCGGCCACCATCGAGTCGCGCACGGACATGGCCACCCTGGCCGCCCGCAACCTCGCGGCAATGCTCGCGGGCCAGCGGCCCGAGACCTGCCTCAACCCGCAACTCTTCGACCGGAACAACGGAACCACCGCATGAACACGGCCTACCCGCAGCGACGCGACCACCTCCTGACCATCGTCAACCGCGCCATCGACGCTGTCTCCCCGGAGACGGCCATGCATGCCGCCGTCAGCCGCAGGGAAAACGTCCTGACAGTCGACGGCGAAGACTACGACCTCGACCATTTCGAACGCATCATTATCATCGGTGCGGGCAAGGCGTCGGCGACCATGGCCCATGCCCTGGAGACCATCCTTGGCGAGGACATCCTCGACCGCTCCCTCCACGCCGGGCTGGTGGTCACCAAGTACGGCCACGGCCTGGAGCTGGCGCGGACACGAATCATGGAAGCCGGCCATCCTGTGCCGGACGCCGCCGGCCAGGAGGCGGCCGGGGAACTGCTGCGCCTGGCCGCCCAAGCCACGGAGAAGGACCTGGTCCTGTGCCTGATCTCCGGCGGGGCCAGCGCCCTGATCCCCGCGCCGCAACCTCCGGTGACCCTGGCTCACAAGCAGGCCGCCACCAGCCGCCTGCTCGAATGCGGGGCGACCATCGACGAGATCAACGCGGTGCGCAAACATCTCTCGGCCGTCAAGGGCGGCCATCTGGCAAAAACCCTCGAACCGGCCACGGTGATCAGCCTGATCATCTCCGACGTGGTGGGCGACCGCCTGGACGTCATCGGCTCCGGTCCCACCGCCCCCGACGATTCGAGCTTTGCGGACTGCCTCGACATTCTGGACAAATACGCCCTGCGCCAGCATGTCCCGGCCGAGATCGCGACGCTGCTGGAGGCCGGACGCGACGGCCGCGCACCGGAGACCCTGGACGCCGGGGATTCCTGCTTCGCCCGGGTGCGCAACATCATCATCGCCGGAAACGCCCAGGCCCTGGCCGGTGCAGGCGCGGCGGCCCGCGAGCTGGGCTACGCCCCGGTGGTGGTGGATGCGGCCATGCAGGGCGAGGCCCGGGTGGTGGCCGCGGAGCTGATCTGCTCGGCCCTGGGCATCTGCGACGCCACGGACGGACCCAAGCCCCCTGTCTGCCTGCTGGCCGGAGGCGAGACCACCGTGACCATCAAGGGCAACGGCACGGGCGGGCGCAACCAGGAAATGGCCCTGGCCGCCGCCATCAGGCTGCGCGAGGCGGGCCGGGGCAGCGAGCGCATATCCCTGGCCTGCGTGGGCACGGACGGCACGGACGGTCCCACAGACGCCGCGGGGGCGCTGGTCCTGCCCGACACCCTGGGCGACCCGCTGGGCGACGGCGCCACGGACCTCCCGGCCGCGCGCCGCTCCCTCGACGACAACGACGCCTACACCTTCTTCACTACCGCCGGGACCATCCTCAAGACCGGTCCCACCCGGACCAACGTCATGGACATCACCGTCATCCTCGTGGACCCGGCCTGACCAGCCCCGGCAAACGCGACACATAGCGCCCCGCCAGGAAACATCCTCGGCGGGGCGCATTTTTCCATTGCCCGCAAGCTCTCGGGAGTCGGTCCCTATTCGATGGGGAAGTCGAAATACGTGTCCGGATACGGCTCGTCATTGAGCGTGAAATGCCACCACTCCTCGGCGAGATGGCGAAAGCCGCGTCCGGCCATGACCCTCTGGAGCAAGGCCCGGTTGGCACGCACCTGGCCGCTCATCTCCGGGTAGTTGGGCCAGGAGGGCGGGCCGAAGAAATCGAACGCCGTGCCCATGTCCAGGGCCTTCCCGCTGGCCCCGTCCACAATGGTCACATCCACGGTGGAGCCGCGCGAATGGCCCGACCGCAGCGCAATGTAGCCGTCCCGAAAAAGATTTTCCTTGCGCACGTCGGGGTAGAACTCCGCCTTCATGCGCTCGTCGCCCAGGTTCGCCGCCCAGCGGGCGAAATGGTCCACGGCCCGCTGGGGGCGGTAGCCGTCAAACACCTTGAGCCCGAGGCCAAAGGGAGCCAGGTCGTCCTGGACAGCGCCCAGGGCCTTGGCGGCCGGAACGGTCAGGATCACGCGGGGGGCCATGTATCCGTCGATGCGTTCGCCTACGAAGTTGTGGCCCGTATAATAGCGGACGTCGAGAACGACGCTGGGAATGACGTCGTCCACGTAGCAGAACCCCTGCGGCAGGTCGCCAGCCGGAGCCGGACCGGGCGCGGCGAGGAGGAGGCACAGACTCAAGGCAAGGAGCAGCGGGAAGAATCGGCGGCGGAAGATAGTCATGACAGGCTTCCTTTGATTGCGTTCCTGAGTCCCCGCACCGGGGACACTTCAATCATCTGATACCGAAATCCGGCCTTCCAGACAAGCGGCGGCTGGCTGATAAAAAGGGAGAATCATCGGTTGACCCGGAATCCCGTGAAACCAGAGGGGCTCCCTCTCGCACGGGACTGTCACAGGAGGATGACGGACATGGCCTTGAACATGAAGATGAACCGGTCGCCCGTGCCGATGCCGAGTTTCCTGAGGCTCTCGGCCGTGACCAGGGCACAGACCGGCGTGCCGTCGTCCAGGGTCCCGGTCACCTCGGCCACCACCTCGTCGCTGATGATGTCGGCCACGATGCCTGGAAAGGCGTTACGCGCGCTGGAGGGAGCCGGGGACGCCGCCTTCTCCAGGATGACCCAGGGGGCCTTGATGATGGCGGTCACAGGCCTGCCCTCGGCCAGACCGAGCTTCTCGCGGCTCTGATTGGTGATCACGGCGACCACTTCGTTGCCCGAGGCGGTCCTGAGGGCCACCTCGCACATGACGGGGTTCGCGGTTACGGCGAAAATCTCGCCGTTGAAGGTGTTTCTTGCGCTGGTTTCCACGCCGAATTCCTTATTGAAATGCTGGTGAATGATGTGCCGCAGGTCTTCCTCCGCAAGGTCCACGTAGGAGGCGGTGAAATCCATCTTGGAGTGTCCGAGCAGGGCCTGGACCGCGCGCATGGGCAGCCCGCCCTGTAACAGCTCGATGGCGCGCGAGTTGCGCAGCACCCGGGGGTTGAGCAGTTCGCGGGGCAGGCCGCTGCGCTCTTCCTGCTCGTGGAACTTCCTGCGCAGGAACCCCTGGTCCAGGTCAAAGAGCGGCTCGCCCGCCCGCCCCCTGATGGTGATGTCGTCATACCGGGCGCAGTATTGCCTGATGCGGTCGATGAGCATGGCTGGCAGGGGAATCTCGCGCGCGCCGTCCGGCTCGGGCCCGTCGGGGATGAGCACCAGCCCGCGGAAAAAATCTATGTGCCTGCGTTCATTCAGGGCGAGGACCTCCCCGAGGCGGGCGCCTGTGTAGCGCAGCATCAGGAAGACGATGAACACCCGCTCGCGGGAGCGACGCGTCCGGGCGTCCCGGGCGGCCTCCATCCACTCCTTGAAGGATGCGCTCAGGACCGAGAGCTGCCGCCGGTCCAACCGGCGCACCCCGTCGGACACGCTGAACAGACGGCAGGCGGACGAGACGCCTGACCGGTCCAACACCCCGGACCGGCTGCCCAGCGCCCTGTCGATGTGCCCGCGCAGCGCGACGAGATCCTTTTCGCCGAGTCCGGCTATGCGTTCCTCTATTCCCTTTTCCATGACTGCTCCGATCCCGGCCTATGTCACATATAATACCGGCAAAGTGAAGAACTATGCCGGATATCACGCAAAGCTGTAAAACGCGTGACATGTCGCCACCCACTCCCGCCGCCCGACGCAGGCGCACGGCCCGCCGCGAGGCCGTCAGCCGGTTCGGGCTGACACGGGCGAGACAATTTTGGTGATAGTCTCCCTGCATAAATGTACGCAAATGCGCCCGCATGGTATGAATCGACACTTCTGTCAGGTGCAACAGCCGGTCGCCAACGGACAAGAAACTGGGCAACACTCTGAAAAACAAAGATAAATTTCCGATGGCACGGTTCGTGAGTATCACCACCGACACACACGCCGAACAGAACAGAATCTTCAAGGAGCGCGGCCGACCCCATGGATATCATGCATCACCTGCTCACCGCCCAGTTCATGGAACCGTTGCTCCTGACCCTCAAGGTGGCCGGACTGGCCACCCTGGCGGCAACGATCCTCGGCATCGCCATGGCCTACGTCCTGGCCCGGTGGCGCTTTCCCGGCCGTGACGTGGTGGACGCAGTGTGCACCCTGCCCATGGTCATGCCGCCCACGGTGCTCGGCTACTACCTGCTGGTGCTGATCGGCCGCCGGGGGTTTCTGGGCGTCTGGCTCAAGGACGTCTTCGGCATCTCCCTGGTCTTCACCTGGCAGGGCGCGGCCATCGCAGCCACGGTGGTGGCCTTTCCCCTGGTCTTCAAATCCGCCCGGGCCGCCCTGGAGGGGGTGGGCAGGCAGTTTGAGGACGCCGCCCGGACTCTGGGGCAGGGCGAGCTGGCCGTGTTCCTGCGGGTCTCCCTGCCCCTGGCCCTGCGCGGCGTCATGGCCGGAACCATGCTCGCCTTTGCCCGCGCCCTGGGCGAGTTCGGGGCCACCCTGATGGTGGCGGGCAACCTGCCGGGCAGGACCCAGACCCTCTCCCTGGCCGTCTACTCCGCCGTCCAGGCCGGTGACGACGGGCTGGCCAACGCCCTGGTCATCGTCATCAGTCTCGTGTGCGTCGCCATCCTGGTGGGAACGAGCCGACTGCTGCAATCGCAATACTGAGTCTTTTACATCAACATGAAAGGAGCAACTCCAATGCATCGCATCGCAAAAACAGCCTTCATCCTCCTGGCCGTGATCACCTTCACCGCCACCACCTCCACAGCCCGCGCCGCCGAGCTCATCGTCTCTGCCGCCGCCAGCCTGACAGATGCCTTCAAGGACATGGATCCCGCCTTTGAAGCCGCCAATCCGGGCGTTGACGTGATCATGAACTTCGCGGCCTCCGGTGCGCTCTATCGCCAGATCGAACAGGGCGCCCCGGCAGATGTCTTTGCCTCGGCCAACCCCAAGTGGATGGCCAAGGCGGTGGAGAACGGCTTTGCCGCCCAGGACGCGGTCACCATCTTTGCCCACAACTCCCTGGTGCTGGCGGCTCCGGCAGACAACCCGGCAGGGATCACGGGCCTTGACGACCTGACGGGCGACACGGTCAAGACCATCGGCATCGGCACGCCCAAAACCGTACCCGCCGGACAGTACGCCAAGGGAGCCCTCACCGCCGCCGGGACCTACGACACCCTGACCCCGAAGTTCATCTTTGCCGAATCCGTACGCCAGGTGCTCGACTATCTCTCCCGGGGCGAGGTGGACTGCGGCTTTGTCTACCGCACGGACGCGGTCAAGGCGGGCAAGGCCGTTGTCATCCTGGCGGAAGTGCCCCTGGAAAAACCCGTGACCTATCCCATGGCCGCCCTCAAGGCGAGCACCGACCCGGCAATGGCCCAGGCGTTTGTTGATTTCGTCACCAGCGACACGGGCACGGCCCTGCTGGAAGCACGCGGCTTCAAGCGGCCGTAAGGACAAGGAAAACCAACCGATGCAGTTCGAACTGGACATCGTCAAGCGGATGCGGGGCGCGGGTGAGGAATTCACCCTGCGCTCCCGCTTCGCCACCACGGACAACGCGCTGGTGCTCTTCGGTCCGTCCGGGTCGGGCAAGACCCTGACCCTCCAGGCCATCGCCGGACTGCTCACGCCGGACCAGGGGCGCATCGCGGTCAACGGCGACGTGCTCTATGACTCGCGGGCCGGGATCAACCTGCCCACGCGCCGCCGAGGGCTGGGCTACCTGTTCCAGGACTACGCCCTCTTCCCCCACCGCACCGTGTGGGAGAACGTGGCCTTCGGCCTCACGCCGCTCTTCGGACGCGTCTCACGCCGGGACGCCCGCCGGGTGGACGAACTGCTCGACCTATTCGGCCTGGGAGGGCTGGCGCGGCATCGCCCCGCCGCCCTCTCCGGCGGGCAGAAACAACGCACAGCCCTTGCCCGCGCCCTGGCCACCCGGCCGCGCATGCTGCTCCTCGACGAGCCCTTCAGCGCCCTGGACCAGCCGCTGCGGCTACGCATGCGCAAGGAACTCGCTAACATCATTGAAAAATTCAAGATACCAATGATCATGGTCACCCATGACACTGACGAGATGGAATCCTTTGCCGAATCCGTGGTGGTCTATCGCCAGGGGTGCGTGGTCGGCCTGCACACCTCGGCGGACATGGCCCAACCCGACACCACCGTGTGCCGGGCCATCCACGACCAGATGGCCCTGGCCTACGACAACCAGTGATCGCGGGCAGCGGCAGGCGCGGGAGCGCCCGGCCGGACGATGCCCACGTCCCGGCTCTCAGACGGTTACTGCGAAAGGGGGCCGGACACGCCGTCCCGCCACGGATCAGGCGGGGGTATCGAAGAGCTTGAAGTCCTCGAAAAACTTGTTGCGGCGGCGCTGGACCTCGGCGGCGTCGGTCATGATCATGTCCAACTGCCGGGTGTGGGTGATGAGGTAGCCAAGAATCTTAAGACGGTGCTCCATGCGCGGCCTGTCGAGCCCTTCGAGCCGGGCGTTGAGGTTGTCCTCCCGAATCCTGACGCGGAAGTCGAACTCGTCCAGGATATCGCCCACGAACCGGGCACGCATGATGCGTCGTTGCAGGTTGGCGGCCCCACCCTTGAACTGAAAACTGGCGTAGTTCTCGGCCACGCGCCGGGTGACCAGGGCCTCCACCCCGCAGAAGTGGAAGCCGAAGCGGGACTGAAGGCTGCAATAACGCTTCGAGATCATAAAATAATTCTTTTGCGAATAGCGAGAGACCCCGGTGGGGTTGAGGTCCGGGTTGACCGTGGCCTCGAACATCACCGACATGAGCCCCTGGGTATTCACCGGGGGCGGTCCCTCCCAGGGCACGGCCTCCATGCCATCCCACAAAGCGCGCATGGGAACGGACTCCACATGCTCCAGCAGCACGCACCTGTCCTTGCGGCTGCGCCCCTCCGGGGAGATGCCGTCATCGAGGTTGAGCACCCAGAACTGCTTGGGCACGCCGCAGATGAGCTGGCGCGACGCCGCCGCCACAAACTCGTCGTTGGTGCCGAACTCGAACATCTCACGCACGGCCATCTCGTGGCAAAAACGCATGATGTCGTGCAGGGTCTTGCAGTTGGCGGGCTTGAACTTGGTGGAGTCCGGGTCCGTCAGGTTGAGGCGCACCACGTGCCGGGCCGCGCTGCGCAGGGCCGCCTGCACCGGGCTGCCGCTCATGAGCCGCCGCCGCTCCTTCTTCCTGAGCAGGGCCTCCACAGGTCCCCGGTAGATGGCCCGGCCGTCCGCGTCCACTGTGACGATCTGCCCGGTGCTGTAGTTCTCCAGGGCGTTCTTGACCCCGAACAGGGCCGGAACGCCGAACTCACGGGCCACGTTGGCCAGATGGCCCGCTATGCCCCCCTGCTCGGAAATCACTGCGCTGCAACGGTCCAGCAGCGCCGCCCTGCTGGGCTGCGCCTGCTTGAGAACCATGACGCCGCCGTCGGGAAAGGTCATGGCGTCCATGTCGCGCCGCACAAGGAAGATGGGACCGACGCCCACGCCGGGGCTGGCCGTCCTGCCTCCCGAGAACTGCGGCGTCGGCAGCGAGGCGGGTGCAGGACGCACGTCCTCCTCCTGCTCCACCAGCATCAGCGGGCGGCACTGCAGGACATAGAACTCCCCGTCGCCGCCGCCGGTGATGGCCCACTCGATGTCCTGGGGCAAGCCGAAATGACGCTCGATGCGCACAGCCTCCGAGGCCACGCGTATCGCCTGCTCGTCCGTGAGCGAGGGCAGCCCGCCCTTTCCGCCCATGACCTCGGCCCGGCACACACCCTCGTCCTCGTTGCAGACGAATTTCTCGGGCTTTTCCACCACGGTCCTGCGGACCACGGTCATGGGGTCGCCCCGCCCGACCACGAATTCGTCCGTCTCCACGGAGCCGTCCACCACAGCCTTGGGCAGCCCCCAGACGGACTGGATGAAGACGTTGTCCTCCCGGATGTTCAAGGGACTCCGGGAGTAGGTCACCCCGCTGCAATAGGCAGGTATCATGGCCATGCAACCCACACACATGGCCACATCCTCGTCCTTGATGCCACGGTTGGTCCGATAGGCCATTGCCTGTGTTGAATACTTGGAGGCCATGACCTCCTTGCACGCGGTCAGCAGCGAGCTGCGGTCCACATTGAGCACCGAGCGGTACTGTCCGGCAAAGGCGGTCCCCTCCATGTCCTCGCCCAGCGCGCTGGAACGCACGGCCAGCTTGGGCATGGTTCCGGTCTTCGCGTGCAGAGCGTCATAGGCGGCCAGGATGGCCTCGGCCAGTTCCTCGGGCAGCTCGGAGTCGATGACAAGCTGCATGACCTGGGAGGCGGTCTGGTACATGGCGTCGCGGTTCTCCGGGTCCACGCTCTGGATCTGGCGGTCTATCTCGTCGATGAGACCGTTCTTGCGCATGAACCGGCGGTAGCCCTCGGCGGTGATCACGAACCCGTCCGGTATGGTCATGCCCAGGGCGTTGCCCGCCTCGCCGAGCATGGCCATCTTCGGCCCGCACAGGTCCGCCTGGTCGCGGCCCACCTCGTCGAGCCCAAGCACCAACACGCCCGATTCGGGCTGCTGCGTCCGCTCGATATGGGGCAGGATGCGCTCCTGGATGGCCTCGAACTGGGGATAAAGCCCGGCATACTCGCCCGGGCTCAGCTCGTCGAGATGCCGGATCATCTGAAATATGGAGGTGGAGATGCGGGTGCACAGGGCGCGCACGTAATGCATGCCGTAGGGCCGGAAGCCGCGCAGGGCCTCCTCCATCTCGGCGATAAGCTCATGGGCGCGGGTATTGGCCTGGATGAGCAGTCTGAAATGATCAAAGCGGGCTGCGAACGTGCGGCGCATTACCGCCAGCTCTTCCTGGGTCTTCTCGGCCTTTTTCTTTCCGAACGGAAGCCAATCGAAAAAACCCATACGTTCGCAACCCGCTGTTTTTTTTACATTATGTCTTAAGCGCCTACTTTTCCTTCTTCCTGCCAGACTTCATCTCCAGCCCGAATCCCTCGAAGAGGAAGAAGATCGCATAGCCCCACCACATGGTGTAGACCACGTAGAAGACCAGGGAGAAGAGGATGATCCCCCAACGCTCGCTCGCGCTCTGTCCCTCGATGCCGTAGTAGTTGTAGCCGACCTCGATGGCGCGCTTGATGACGTTCTTGTCGATGAACGTGGCCGGGGGGAAGACCTTCTGCTGATCAAGGGCGACCTTG
>CAMYLL010000025.1 GCA_947259235.1 uncultured Pseudodesulfovibrio sp.
GTCTCCTGGCTGGTCCGGCGGACGGAACAAAAGGGAAACTGGGCCTATGCGGAGCTGAAATCCCTCATCGAATACGCCAGGAACAACGGTCACGACCCGCTGACCATCCCAAGCTCCATGTACGGAGCCATCGGGCTGTGCCAGTTCATCCCCTCCAGCGCGTTGAGCTATGGCAGGGACGGCAACGGGGACGGCAGGGTGGACCTCTTCGACAACACCGACGCACTGCACAGCATGGCCTACTTCGTCAAGCGCCACGGCTGGAAGGCCGGGTTGGAGCGCGAGGCCGAACTGAAGGTCATATACCGCTACAACCATTCCCAGAGTTATGCCCTGACCATTCTGGCCGTGGCAGACAGGATACGAAAAACGAGCGATTTCTTCGGGAACTAGTCGTCGTCGATCAGGCTGCGATAGAGGTTGAGGCTGCGCTTGAGAAATTCATCAAGGGTGAGTTGGGACATGGTCCTCTTTTGCGCGGCGAGAACTGTCTCGCGAAGGGACGTGTCTTCGATCAGCGCGGTGAGCTTTCCTGCGAGACCTTGCGCGTCGCCCGGCTCCACGAGCATGGTCGGTGCGGTCAGGTCGGGCATGACGCCCACGTTGGTGGATACCATGGGGCGCTCTGCGGCCATGATCTCCAGGGCGGAACGGGCAATGGCCTCAGACCACAGCGAGGCAACCACTCCGATGTCCATGGCCGAGATGCACGCCGGGACATCGTCGCGCCTGCCGCTGATCCGCGTGATGCTTGAAAGGGCATTCTCGTCGATCCAGGTCTGTATCTGCGAGCTGGTCATGGCGGTATCGAAGCCGATGAGAAAAAGGCGGACGTTGCTCATGCCGGCGTCCCTCAGTTTGGCGACGGCCTGAATTGTTTCCTTGTGTCCCTTCACCCGGTCGAACCGGCCCAGCAGGCCGATGACGATATCGTCCGGGGCAAAGCCGAACTCGTCGCGGACCCGTCGGCGTCCCTCGGGGTCGAAGGCGAAGCGGGTGGTATCCACGCCGCCGTGGATAAGCCACAGGCCACAGGCCGGGGTGCGCATCTTGTGGAGAAAAAAATCCGCCATGTGCCGGTTGGTGACCACCACGGCGTCGGCAACATCGGCATGGAGCATACGGTTGAAGGCATCGCAACGCGGCGGGCGCTGGTCGCCCCGGGTACGAACGAGCTTGAAGCCGAAGCCCAGCAGCTTGAGCAGCCCCCAGAGGAAAAATCCCTCGCCCCGGTGGCAGTTGACGATGGCCGGGCGGTGCGCTTTGACCAGCTGTATGATATGCCTTGCGGCAGCGGCGAAGCGGATGGGATTGGTCGTGTTGAGGTCCACGGATACGGTCTTCAGGCCGAGGTCCCGTGCTGCTTTTTCCGATTGTGTATCGGCCTGGGTCAGGACGGTGACGTCATGTCCGGCGTCGGCCAGCAGACGGCTCAGTGTAATGGCGTACCAGGCGGTGGCGTTGAACCAGCGCACATTGATGACTTGAAATATTTTCATACATTCCATTGGTCGAGAGTTGTCGTTTAGGCAACATGACAGGTCATGACAGTGAAAGCAAGGGCATACGTTAATGGATTATACGCTCGTTTCAATTATTCTTCCCACATTCAACCGTGCGGAGTTTCTCTCCTCGGCTTTGGATTCAGTCTTTGCCCAGACCCACCGGCGTTGGGAGCTGGTGGTCATCGACGACGGCTCGACGGACGACACGCAGGCTCTGCTCGACAGATACGACGACCCGAGGGTGGTGCGTCTGCGCCAGGAGAACAGGGGGGTCTCAGCGGCCCGGAACGTGGGCGTCGCCGCCAGCTCCGGCCCGGTTATCGCGCTGCTCGATTCCGACGACGAGTGGCTGCCGACCAAGCTTGAGAAGCAGCTCGCCTACATGCATGAGCATGGGTACGAGATATGCCAGACCGACGAGATATGGATCAGGAACGGGAGGCGGGTGAACCAGAAGGCCAAGTATGCCAAACCGGAGGGGTGGTTTTTCGAGGCATCCCTGGTCATGTGCCTGATCAGCCCTTCGTGTACCATGTTCACCCGGCGGGTCTGGGGCGATATAGGTCCCTTTGACGAGACCATGCCCTCCTGCGAGGATTACGACATGTGGCTGCGCGCCTGCCTGCATTATCCGGTGGGGCTCGTGTCCGAGCGGCTGACCATCAAGCACGGCGGCAGGCCGGACCAGCTCTCCAACTGCGTGCCCTGCGCCGACGAGCACCGCATCCGGGCGTTGATGAAGATACTTCAGGGCGGCAAACTTGACGATGCGCAGCGGGCGGCCGCCCTGGACGAGCTTGATCGCAAGGTGTCGATATACACGCAAGGGTGTGAGAAAAGAGGCAGAATCGAGGATGCGAAACGTGTTTGGAACCTGTTTTGCATGGTCCGCGAGGGGAAAGATGTTCCCTTGAATTTGTGATAGAGTCCCAGCGTCGACCACAAGATCAACTCGCCTGTTCGCCGCGTCCCTGATGGCGCGGCCTGCAAATAGCCATGAGGTAGACTGTGCCATCCATTTCCAGACTCATTGAAGACCTGCCCGAGATACACCAGTCGCGTCTGGTTGCGTCCGGTGTAGGCGTATGGGTGGCCTGGAAGGGCAGCCTCAATAATGCCGTCGAGAACACCTTCCGCGAGTACGGGGCCATGGTTGTGGCCCGGGAGAGTGATCAGGCGCTCTGGTTCTGCAATACCAACGAGATATTCCGGGCCCTGGCCCGTTTGCAGATATGGGCGCGGGTCAATCCGATGCCGGTTTTCTGCCAGGTGGTCCCCCTGACCCTGCTGGTGGGGTACGACATGAATTTCTCGGTATCCCTGTCCGTCGAGCTGGACAGGCAGGAATCCCGGGTCCAGGACGATTTCGAAATACTGATTCATCCCAAGCTCAAGGATCGCGTCAACTCGGTTCCCGGTCTGACCAGCCAGGTTCACGGCACTGTGGAAGGCCTAGCGCCCGTGGACTGGCTCAGCCTGCACGCAGACCAGGGGCTCGACTACGAGACCGTGCGCAAGTGGTTCTTCGTCATCAAGCCCCTTGGAAAGATGTCGGACAAGGACAGCATCCTTGGCTGGAGAGACTTCTCGAATGAAATCGTCGAGCTGCTCAAGAAGCTCGGGCTACGGTATATTTCCGACGTCAAAGAAGGGTTCATCTTTTTTCCCTTGGACAACTTCCGGTTGTTCCGGTCGTTTTGCGGCGAGATTCTGACCCTCATCAAGACGCTCAAGGAGGACCCCGAGAGGAAGTACTGGCCCGTGGTCATGGCGGGCGTGCCTCAGGGCAATCTTCAGTTTTCGGGGGATTTGCCCAAGAAGGTCGGGCTGGATTGGAACCGCATGGCGCCGGACTTCCCCCATGTCAAGTTCATGGATGGTTTTCTGCTGTCCGAATGGTTCCGCATGGACGAGGCCCGGTATGGCACCGAGGCGGTGTCCCTTGATTCCTGGTGCACCATAGCCTTGCGCGAGGGCGGGGAGCACGTGGGCCACGGGAGCATGCAGGTGGCCCTGCCGACGGCCTTCATTGCCGCCAGTGGGGACGAGTGCTTTTATTGCGGTTTGAAGAATCACAAGCCAGCCAACTGTCCGTCCAAGCAGCTGGCAACACCCCGGCCCCAGTCCTGGCACCTGCTTGCCAAGACGGATGTCAAGGAATTCTCCAAGGGCTTTGACGGCATAGACACTCTCCTGAAGGACCACGACTTTTCCCAGTCTATGCTCAGCGTTCTCCAATCAAAGAACAACCTTGAGAGCCTCATGGCCCGGTCGGTCTACGAGATACACTGCCCCGGCCAGCTCAGAACGCTCAAACTCGTGTGGCGCAGCCGCGGCAAGGAATGGGGCGAAGGGCTCAAGCAGCTTGCCCCCCAGGAGGGGGAGTATATCTGGGAGGCGTTGCAAAACCTCGTCGAGAACAACAGGGGAGCAGCCGAGGAGCAGATCAAGCATGCCCAGCTCAAGTATCCGCGGAGCTATCAACCGCATTCCCTGTACGGGTTCTGGAACATGGAGGGGCACGATCATGACCAGGCCCTCTTCCATTGGCAGGAAGCCGAACGCATGAGCTACACCCCGCTGCAGCAGGGGTACTTCGCCTATCTCCAGGCGCGTTTGCTTGAGGTGCAGGGCAATTTCAAGGAAGCGATCAACGCGTACAAGCGGGTGAACAGCCTCTCTCCCACCTGGATCGATCCGGTCTATCGCCAGGCCGTGTGCATGGTAAAAATGGGCTTTACGGGACAGGCCATGGACATGTTCTCCGATCTTGTCAGCCGCGATCCCTTCGTGTTCAACCGAATCCTTATTGATCCCGAGCTGGACAGGGGCCGGGTGCAGCTCATGAGCTCGCTGTGGGAGTGGTGGGCCGAGGTGGAGAAGGAGGCCGAGGAGACCCGTAGTCTTGTTTTGAAGCTGACCGAGGACATCGGCAAGCGGTTTGACGAGAGCCATGTCTATTTTGAGACGGCCAGCGAGGAGCTGGAGCGCCTTAAAAAACTCGGCGGAACAAACAACTACGTGGCGTTTCGGTTGCTTATCCGTGGGGCTGAAAAGTTCGGGAGCAGTCTTGACCAGGAGGTCAAGCGAGAAGTCCGGCGTATCAACGCCAATCTCGAATATCAGGCGGACCGGGTCAGGACCATTCAGAAAGAGGCCGCCTGGTTTCCTTTTCCCAAGCTCCTGCTTGAGTTCAACAAGGATTTCAACTTTTGCGTCGACAAGATCAACTGGATCAAGACGCAACAACTGAAAGATGCAGATAACTTTAGAAAATCATTACGTTTTCTTGAGGAGATAGAAGAGCGCATCGACGCCTTGCAGGGGCGGCTCGTGACGTTGCGCATCATTCGCGACGGCACGCTCTTCGTGCTCATGCTCGGGCGCAATTTTATCTGGTTCGAGCTGGTCGGCCTCGGTCTGGCGTTGGTGTCCATCCCCGCGCTCATCTATTTTACCCGGGATATGGGCGGCAACTGGGTTCTCGACGTCATCCGCGAGCAGCAGTGGGAATTCACCAAGGGGCTGGTCATCATCCTGAGCATCCTCTGTCTGGCCCTGGCGGCCATCAAGAGCGCCTTCACCTTCGAGAAGAGAAAACGCGAGCTCTTCGAGCAGCTTGACGAGGAAATGCGCGGTTCCGCCCCTCGTCGCTACTGATTATCCCACGCTACGCCTTTCCTTTGCCCTGATTTACGGGTAACAATTGCAGGCATCTATTGTGTCAGTAAACGGAGGCGTCATGCATAAACTGGTTTTGGTACGGCACGGGCAAAGCGAATGGAACCTTGAAAACCGGTTTACCGGCTGGACGGACGTTGACCTGACCGTTCAGGGAAGCAGGGAAGCGGTGGACGGCGCAACCCTTATGCGCGAGGCCGGGCTGACTTTTGATGTGGCGCATACGTCGCTGTTGAAGCGGGCCATCCGCACCCTGTGGCTGATACAGGAGGAGATGGACCTGATGTGGTTGCCTGTCCACAAGACCTGGAGGCTCAATGAACGCCACTACGGCGCGCTCCAGGGACTGAACAAGGCCGAAACTGCCGCCAAGTACGGCGACGAGCAGGTCTTTGTCTGGCGGCGCAGCTTTGATACGCCCCCGCCGCCCCTTGCGCCCGAGGATGAACGCTTCCCCGGCCGGGATGCCCGCTATGCCGGGCTTTCCCCGCAGGAACTGCCCATCTGCGAGAGCCTTAAAAGTACCATCGAGAGAACCATGCCCTATTGGTTCAAGGTCATCGAGCCGCAAATCAGAAAGGGAGAGCGCGTGCTCATCGTGGCACACGGCAATTCCTTGCGCGGACTGGTCAAATACCTCGATTCCATGAGCGACGAGGCCATCACGGAGCTGAACATTCCCACCGGGCTGCCTCTGGTCTACGAGCTGGACGAGGACCTCAAGCCGCTTGACCGCTACTATCTGGGCGATCAGGAGGCAGCGGCCAAGGCGGCTCAGGCGGTTGCCAACCAGGCCAAGGCCGGGTAGTGCTGTCCCGTCATGAACGGGAACCTTTTCACCTCACAACTGCTCGACTGGTATGACGCCAACGGACGGGACCTGCCCTGGCGGCAGGCCCCGACTCCCTATGGCATCTGGATATCCGAGATCATGGCCCAGCAGACGCAGATAGATCGCGTCGTGGGCTACTACGCCCGCTGGATGGAGCGCTATCCCGACCTTGAGTCACTTGCCCGCGCCCGGGAAGAGGACGCCCTGCGTCTGTGGGAAGGGCTCGGCTATTATTCCCGTGTCAGAAACATCCTCAAGAGTGCCGAGATCCTGGTGGCGGAGCACGGCGGTGTTTTTCCTCCGGACCCTGCGGCCATACGTTCGCTGCCCGGAGTGGGAGCCTATACGGCGGGAGCTGTGGCGAGTATCGCCTTCGGCCTGCCGGAACCGGCCGTGGATGCCAATGTCCTGCGTGTCTTTGCCCGCCTGCTGGACGAGGCGACCCCGGTGGCCAGGGCCGCTGCCCGCAACCGGATAGAGCTGGCCGTGCGACGGCTGATTCCCGAGGACAGGCCCGGCGACTTCAATCAGGCGGTCATGGAGCTGGGCGCTCTTGTTTGCGCCAAGCGGCCGAGCTGCGGGGATTGCCCGGTACAGAGCCACTGCGCGGCCTTGACCAATGGGGTTGTCGCTTCCCGTCCCGTGTTGGGCAAGTCTTCCGATACTGTGCGCATCGAGATGGCTACCGGCGTGCTGGTCCATGACGGGCGGCTGCTCGTCCAGAAGCGTCGGCCCGGGGATGTCTGGCCCGGCCTGTGGGAGTTTCCCGGCGGCGGCATCGAGCCGGGGGAGACTCCGCGCCAGGCCCTGGTGCGCGAGTTTGTCGAAGAGGTGGAGTTGGACGTGATCCCTGTGGAAAAGCTCACGGTCATAACCTACTCCTATACCCGCTACCGGGTGACCATGCATTGCTACCTCTGCCGTCTCCAGGGCGGGGCAGCCCCGGACCCTGTGTTCAACGAGGCCGTGGAAGGGGGCTTCGTGACCCGGGACCAGCTGTCTTCCTTCGCCTTTCCGGCCGGACACAGGCGGCTCATCGAGTTCATGGAGAAGGACCCGGCCGCCAGCGTCATTATTCTGAATTCCCTGGATCGCTGATCCGATTTATCCTGTTTTTGCGGATGGATGGATCGTCCGGCACACCCCTTGCTATCTCCTGAACGGAGGCATGTCCTCATGCCAAACTTTTGACTCGGGAGATTCGTCATGTCCATTGGTACAAACGCTGACTATCAGGCCGTCGCAGCACTGCGCGCTGGTTCGCAATCGCGTGCGGAACGTGGCGCCAAGTCTCAGGATGAGGCCGCCATGGCGGCCTTTGAAATGCAGATGCGCATGACCCGCAGCCTGTTTGGCGAAGGGGGCGGGGCGTATGATGAGAAGCAGCCCCTTGGCGGGCTGGATATGTCCATGGTCAACGATTCCATGATGCTGGAGGCCCTGGCCACCATCAATCGGCTCATGCGCGACGAGGCCGGGCTGCCCGAACGTTCGGGCGGCAGAAACGTGGTGCGGGACGAAGAAGGCGGGCAACGGCAGGCCGAGGCTGTCCTCGCATCGGGTCTGCAGTCTTCCAGGGTCGGTACGTTGTCGGCTCAGTTCGAGTCCGGGAGCGACGGTGTCGGCGCCATCGGCTACGACCGCGTGGGCGGCACGTCCTACGGCACGTATCAGATAGCCTCCAAGCCCGGGACCATGGATGATTTTATTTCCTATCTGGACGAGCACGCACCGGATCTGGCAGGCCGGCTGAAGGCGTCGGGCGCGGCAAATACAGGCTCCACCGAGGGCGCCATGCCCGAGGAATGGAGGGCTATTGCGGCGGAAGATCCGGCAGGTTTCGAGCGCTTGCAGCATGATTTCATAGAGTCCCGAACCTATGCCCCGGCCCGAGACATGATCCTCAAGCAGACCGGGCTGGATTTCGACAACGCGCCGCCTGCCTTGCGCGAAGTGCTGTGGAGCACTGCCGTGCAGCATGGGCCAACGGGTGCGGCCAGGATATTTGGCAAGACCATCGACAGGTTCGTGGAGGGCGCTGCACAGGGAGAATTCAACGCCGAACTCATCGAAGGCGTGTACGACGTCCGCAAGGGGCAGTTCGGATCATCTACCAGGCGGGTGCAGCAGAGCGTGATCAGCCGTCTGAACGAGGAAAAACAACTCGCCCTGAACATGCTGGAGCGCACGCCCATCCACCGCGTCGTCTAGAATCGCGACGACTATAAGACGGTATGCCCGGTTCAGGCACGCTTCTGCTGGCAGCTTATTCTGAAGTTTCAAGAATTGCGTTGTCGACTTTATCTATCAAGGCTTGTGGTATCGATTTCGAGTAAATAATATATCGCTTGTTGCCTTCGGGAATGTCATCCATTTCCAACAGAACGAATTCTCTGTTGATCCGGGCTTCTTCAGTCAGCGTTTCCACTTCTTCTGGCGGCAGTAAAATATAATCAAAACGACGTTCTTTCAGCATTTTAAGCAACTGTACTTGACAGCCATTGACCACAGAAACGTGTTCCGGAAACAACCGGATAAGTCCGTCGATGTAGCTCCCTTCAGAGTGACCTGCAATCAAACCAAGTGTAAATTGCCTGCTTTGCATTATTGCTTTTAGTGAAGAAAAAACGCTGAGTTTTTTCCCCACTTCCGTCAGTGCAAAAACACCAACAGCCTTGTTGGTATAGATCGGTAAAGAAAATTTGGCATACGATTCTCTTTCTTTAGTTTTAAACCACCCGATGGATGCAACATCTTCTCCGTACTGAATCGCATCAAGAATTCTTTTTGATGGATAGCAGGCGAATTCAGCTTTAACTCCAGCCTTTTTCATTATTTTTTTGACCTTGGAGATCAACAAGCCTTTTGGTTTATCATCTTCGTTTGCATAGTACGGAGGGTAATTGATATATAGGATGGATAATCTTTCTTCAGCCAGGGCAAATGAAGCACCCGTCAACACTATTGAAAGCAATGATGCAACGAAAAGATATACATAAATGGTTGATGAATCGGATGGGCTACTGCATTTTCTCATATATCTGCACTTATAGAGTGTTGCATTCCGTGGTTATGACTTTGAAACCAGAGTTCCCAATAAGGATACTAGTTTCATCTTCTGGCACAAGTCTTTTGTTTTACCGAATGGTTGTTGTTGAAGCGAAAACCCATTCACTGGTTTTTCTTATAAAACAAATCCAAGCACGCTTGAGCCGGATGAATCTAAAAAAACAAACTGCTGTTATCGTTAAAAAAAGGCCGAAACGTACATGGTGTACGCTTCGGCCATTTGATTTTCAACGGGCTTTCCTGAGCTGTCTGGGCGGCTACTCGGCGATGATGTCCTTGAGGGTGGCGACCACGTACTGCATGTCGTCCTCGGTCAGGTCGGGAAACATGGGCAGCGAGAGAATCTGTCCGTAGGCTTCTTCTGCCACGGGGCACAGGCCGACGCCTGTTCCCAGCTTTTCACGGTAATAGGGATGCAGATGGACCGGAATGTAATGGACCTGGACGCCGATTCCAGCCTGCCGGAGTTCCTTGAAGACCCGGTCGCGGTCGCTGACCCTGATCACGTAGAGGTGGTAGGCGTGCTCGACGCCGTCGCGGGTCGCCAACGGCCGTATGGCCGTGCCCGTAAAAGCCGTGTCGTAGAATTTCGCGATGTCGCGCCTTGTATTGAGGAACGTCGTGAGCTTCCTCATCTGGCTGGTTCCCAGGGCGGCCTGGATGTCTGTGAGCCGGTAGTTGTATCCCAGCTCCGTCATCTCGTAAAACCATTCTCCGGCTTCATCGCGTGTGCGCGCTTCGGTGGTGATGCCGTGGTTTCTGAAGAGCCGGAGGCGTGAATCATAGTCCGGGTCGTCGGTCAGGATCATGCCGCCTTCGCCCGTGGCCACGTGTTTGACCGGGTGGAAGGAGAAGACGGTCATTTCCGCGAGTGTGCCGACCTTCCGGCCGTTGCATGTGCCGCCCAGGGCGTGGCATCCGTCGGCGATCAGGGCCAGGCCGTGCTCGTCGGCAATGGCCCGCAGGGCGTCCCAGTCGCACGGCTGTCCGGCGTAGTCCACGCCGATGATGGCCTTTGTGCGCGCGGTGATGCGCTGGCGGGCGGAGTCGGGGCTGATGAGCAGCGTGTCCGGCTCGACGTCCGCGAAGACGGGGGTTGCGCCCATGTAGAGGACGCAGTTGGACGAGGCGGCAAAGGTGATGGCCGGAACGATGACCTCATCGCCGGGGCCGATGTTCAGTGCGAACATGGCGGCGTGCAGGGCGGCAGTGCCGTTGGAGACGGCCACTGCGTGCCGCGCGCCGCAATAGCTGACGACGGCCTGTTCGAACTCCGCCACCCTTGGTCCGGTGGTCAGGTAGTCGGATTGCAGCGCTTCGGCCACGGCCTTTACGTCATCTGCGTCGATATGCTGTCTGCCGTAAGGAATTTTGCGCATGGCTTAGAGGTCGAATCCCTGTTCTGCGAGGATCGTGCGGAGGTCTTCCACGGTCATCCAGTCTTCGTTGGTGTCAGAGCTGTAGGCGAAGTTGTCGGGGACCGGGGTCGTGTTGGTCAGGTCGCCCTTGTAGCTGTAGAAGCACGTGTCAGGCAGGATGGTGTAGCCGTACTCGGTCCTGACCACGTTGCGGGATTCCTCCGGGGGAATCATGCACTCGTGAAGCTTCTCGCCGGGGCGGATGCCGACGACCTTGATCTTGCAGCCCGGGGCGATTGCCTCGGCCAGGTCCGTGATCTTCATGCTTGGGATGCGCGGGACGAAAATCTCGCCGCCTGCCGCGTTCTCTATGGCGCGCAGGACCATCTCGACGCCTTCGTCAAGGGTGATCCAGAAGCGGGTCATGCGTTCGTCGGTGATGGGCAGGACCCCTTCACTGCGCTTCTTGATGAAGAACGGAACGACACTTCCACGGCTGCCAAGGACGTTGCCGTAGCGGACAACCGAGTACTTGGGCCCGATGGCAAAGGCGTTTGCGGCAACGAAGAGCTTGTCGGAGGCCAGCTTGGTTGCGCCGTAGAGGTTGCAGGGTGCAACGGCCTTGTCCGTGGACAGGGCGACAACGCTCTCGACTTCGAGATCCGCAGCGACATTGATGAGGTTCTGGGCGCCGTAGATGTTGGTCTTGATGGCTTCGGTGGGGTTGTACTCGGAGGCGGGAACATGCTTCATGGCGGCGGCGTGGACAATGATGTCCACGCCACGGCAGGCGCGGTACAGGCGTTCCTTGTCCCGGACATCACCTATGAAATAGCGGATGGCGTGATGCTTTTCCGTGGGAAATTCCTGCGCCATTTCGAATTGCTTCAGCTCGTCGCGGCTGAAGATGATGAGCTTCTTCGGCTTATAGCGGTTGAGCACAATCTCAACAAATTTCTTGCCGAATGATCCTGTTCCGCCAGTGATGAGGATCGTCTTGTTGTCGAGCATCTTTGATTCCTGTGGGGTTGTCTGAGGGGCGGCACGTATCGCCGCCGTTCATGAGTGTCTAACGTTGACTTGAATCGCGGAATAAGCCGATGGCGGAAGGCTGTCAAGTGGAAGGGGGGCGTGCCTGCCCAGGCCGGGAGACCGGCGAATCGGCTCCGGGGTCTGGACGTCACCGGCTCAGTGACGTAGATTGTGAACAAACGGAGGGAGTCATGCACGAGACCAGTTTGGGCGGCACGCTACGGGACTATCTGACCGGCGAGGAGATTGACGAGACGACGTTCGAGGAGTTTCGTCAGGCGCTGGTGCGTCTGCTTGTGGAGGAGAAGGGCTACCCCCGTGAGCGGATCAGGGCCAAGGTCAGCCTGACCTACTGCATTGACGGCGAGGAGTTTGAACGGCCCCTTGATTTCGTCGTTTACGGCGAGAACGACGCTCCGGTTTTCGTGGTCATCTTTTGCGCCGGAAATGTCGGGAGCTTCGAGCGGGAGACGGTCTGCGCCGGGCGACTCATAGAAGGTGGTCCGGTGGCCTACGCCCTGGTGACGGATACCATGAACGCCTCGCTCCTGGACGTTCGTACCGGGGAAGTGGTCGCCACGGGAATGAACGCCGTTCCCGACTGGGATTCGCTCCTCGACATGGTCCGCAAGGCCGACCCGCAGCCGCTCACGGACGAGCAGCGGCAGCGGCAGACCCGGGTCTTTCATGCCTATTGCGGCTTCCTCTTCGGCACGTGCTGTAGCGAGTCCTGCTCCCTTCCTCCCCAAAAGGACAGTGGGGGCGAATAGACCGCCGTGATTATCCCGCTTGCCCTTTCGGATTACTGATTGTCCACAAACACGATGCACCCTTCAGGACAGCAGTTCATTATGTCCTGTACTTCCTCTTCCGTCACCTGGTCCCGAACGACGTAGGGCATGTCCAGCACGTCGTCCCACACGAAGATATCCGGGTTGAGGTCTATGCACCCCTTGCAGGAGCGGCAATCGCCCAACTCAATGGCAACTTCACGCAGCTTTTCGTTGTTTTGTGTAGTCATGATTTGATAATAATTCCTGTTTTTAAAAATGGCAAGTGTCTCCTTTTGAAATTGTCTTGAAGGGGGGCGGCATGCTATGGGAATCGGTATGAAATCAGTACAGTCGGTAGCCGATTTTCTCAATGCGAAGAACTGGGTGGTCGTGGACGACGCGCTTGAGCAGATCGTTCCCCTCGGTCCGCAGTGGGCCAATGACAACTATGTGGTCACGGTAAACGAGCTGTATGGCGAGACCCGCTATTTTCTTCGCCTGGGTAGGGAGACCGGCCTCGGGCTCATGGCCCGTCTGGCCTATGAGTTTTCCGTATTGCAGGCCATGAGCCGCTCGGGAATGACCCCCCGGCCATTCTACTGCGACGAGAGTGCGAAAGTGGACGGCGAACCGGTCGGTGCGTTGTTAATGGAATTTTTGCCTGGCCGATCAATGGACTGCGCATCGGACTGGCGGCTCGCTGCCCAGACCCTTGCCCGTGTGCATGCCCAGCCTGTGGATTCCCGGCTCATTGTCCGCGAGCGACCCCTCGTCGATATGTGCAACCGTTGTTCGGAGCTGGTTTCCGCAATAGGGCGGTACGGCGATCCGGGCGCGGCCGAGGAGGCCGGGGACAGCCTAAAGGCCCTGATCTCCCTGGCGGACGAGGCACGGGCGCTGCTTGCCGACGACGCCCTCGTGGTGACCCATGGGACCGTGCGTGCCTCGGATTTCATCGTTGACGAGGATGGGGACAAGGGCTGGCTTATTGATTGGGAAAATGGGGCGGTCTCTTCCAGATATGCGGATATCGGGTTGTTCATGGCCCACGCGTCGGGCTTGTGTGCAAGCGGCTGTTACGGGTCGGAAAACGACCGCCTCGGTTTTTTTGAAGAGTATGTGGCAACGATCGGGTTCGATATGGGACTGGACAGGCTGGCTGAGCGTGTCGCGCTCTTTGAACGCGCCTTCATGCTGCGAGCCACCATCGAGGAGCTGCTCGCCTGTTGCAGCTGTGAAGGGGGAGGGGAGAAGACAGAATGAAACGGTTGCTTTTGATGGTGTTTTTGGTCGCCTGTCTTTTGGGGTGTTCCGGGCCGGGCGGCGATGGCGTCTCCGGGCAGAGCTGGGACTCGATCGTGTCTCAGGCCCGCGGAAGCATGGTCCGGTTTTACATGCAGGGCGACCATCCCCGCGCAGCACAGTGGCTCGATGGATACGCGGCTCTTGAACTCAAGCGTCGCTATGACATCACCCTGGTACGCGTACCGCTTGATACGACCACGAGCGTGGCAAAGCTGGTGCAGGAGAAGGATGCCGGAATTACCGTCGGCGGCATGGACCTGCTGTGGCTCGGCAGTGGCGAGTTTTGCTCGGCCCGCGAGAAGGAATTGCTCTACGGACCTTTTTCGGATGCGCTGCCCAACTTCATCACCCATGTGGACAAGTCTCAGAGCGCCTACGACTTCGGATGCCCGGTTGAGGGATATGAGGTTCCTCTTGGGCGCGATCAGTTTGTCTTCGAGTACGTACCTGACCGGGGTGGGCAGCCGCTGCGTTCCTATGTGGACCTCAAGGGCTGGGTCGGGGAGCATCCGGGCCGGTTCACCTATCCCGCGCCGCCGGACCCAACCGGAGTCGCCTTTGTCAGCCAGCTTTTTTACGACCTGACCGGAGGCCCCAAGCAGTATCTCGAAGGTTGGGACGCGTCTCTCTTCGACAAGGCCGCGCCCAAGGTGTGGGCGTATCTGCGCCAGCTTGCTCCCGGTCTGTGGCATGGCGGGCGTGAATATCCTCACGACAGTCGCGAGCTTGACGCGCTGTTCGCCGCCGGGGAGCTGGACCTGGGCATGGCCTTCGGGCCGAGGCACGCCTCCATGCAGGTGGCCCGGGGAGGCTACCCCGAGAGCGTGCGGACGTTCGTCACTGCGGAGGGAACCCTCTACAGGATGCACTTCGCGGCCATCCCCCGCACCGCCTCGAACAAGGCGGGGGCCTTGGTTGCAATCAATTTTCTGCTGTCGCCCGAGGCGCAGTATTCCAAGTATCTTCCCGCCAACTGGGGCGATTATCCGGCCATCGATCTGGATACGCTGGACAAGAAGGAATGGGACCGGTTTGCGGCCGTGGACCATGGCAAGTCCGCCCTGGCTCCGTCGATCCTGGCCGAGGCGGGAGTGCCGGAGTTGCCGGTGGAGTATGTGCGCGCCCTGGTGCACGGCTGGCGGGAGAATGTCGGCGGCAGCCGGTAGGGTGTCCGGGGTGCTGCGTGCCTGTCGGGTCGTCCTCTAGACGTTGAAGCGGAACTCGATGATGTCGCCGTCCTGTACCACGTATTCCTTGCCTTCCAGACGGGCCAAGCCCAGCTCCTTGGCCTTTTTGAACGTTCCCGCCCTGATGAAGTCCTCGTAGCCGATGACCTCGGCCCGGATGAACCCCTTTTCGAAAGGCGCATTTTCAGAATTCTGTTGCCATTCGAAAAATTCAGCCTAATATAGA
>CAMYLL010000026.1 GCA_947259235.1 uncultured Pseudodesulfovibrio sp.
CCCCGGTCCAATTGGACCGGGGCTTTGTGCGTTGGCGGCCAGGGCATTGCCTTGATGATGCCGGATTCGTGGCCTTGATACTCGCGCCTGCTCTTCGGCATCATGCTATCGGTCAGCTCAAGGATGAATTTTCGACTTCAAGCCATACAGGAAATCACAGCATGTTTACACGCGCAATCACCCGTCGGCCGTCCCCTGAGATGGTCAATGGTATAACCACCGCCGATCTTGGCGCTCCCAACTACGAGCTGGCCCTTGTTCAGCATGCCTCTTACTGTCGCGCATTGTCCGGCCTCGGACTCGCGGTGACGGTGCTCGAACCGGAACCCGGTTTTCCCGACTGCTGTTTCGTGGAAGACACGGCCGTGGTGTGCAAGGAAGTGGCGGTCATCGCTCCTCTGGGGGCTTCGACCCGACAGGGCGAAGAGGTGTCTATCGAACCGGTGCTGGCCAAGCACAGACCCGTGCGCCGGGTGACGGCTCCCGCGCTGTTCGAGGGGGGGGACGTGCTGCAAGTGGGCAGCGTCTTTTATATCGGGCTGTCCGAAAGGACCAACGAGGCCGGGGCCAAGGCCCTGGGCGATGCGCTGGCCGAATACGGTTACACCTGGCACGCCATGAACATGGGTGAGACCCTTCATTTCAAGACTGATGTCAACTTCATCGGCGACAACACGCTCCTGGTGTCGCCGTTCTTTGACGAAGCCCCCGAGCTGGCCGGGTACAGGCGCATCGTGGTTGATGACGATGAAGCCTACGCACGCAACTGTCTGTATATTAACGGCACGGTCATCGTCCCGGACGGGTTCCCCAGGACACTGGCCGCCATCGAATCCCTGGGCCGTCCCATCGTTGTGGTGGATGTCTCCGAATATCGCAAGCTGGACGGCGGGCTGACCTGCCTCTCTTTGCGTTTCTGAGAGGACAGCGGAAGCGCCGACTCGTCACATGATTACTGAAAAGGCCGGACTCCTTATGGAGTCCGGCCTTTTTTGTGTTGGTCGTGTCTTCCTGCCGCTTTTGTTGCAGCCCGTTCAGTTTAGAACAACTTCTTGAGGAAGTCGCCAGGGGTCTTTTTCTCGGTGGTCCCGGTTGTTGACCCGGAAGACGGCTCAGAGGGCTTTGTGTCGGTGCCGAGGATGTTCTTGCGCAGGGTATCCTCGAGCCCCTTGGTTCCCTCTTTGAATGTTCCCTTGAACAGCGCTTCGGCCAGGGCCTTGATGTCCAGGCTGATGGAAGGATCGTTCAGCGATCCTGTAGCCTTGATGGGCAGGGGCAGCCCCGAGAGTTCCTCTATGGAAGCGCCGTCCTGCCCTTTGAGGGTTCCCACCACGGTGACGGTTGCCAGATAGTCCACGCTGTTCTGCGGCAGATCGGCCCAGCCCTTGCCGTTGACGCGCAGCAGCGGGGATTTCATGAGCAGGTCGTTGTTGACTATATGGCCCTTGTTCATAACCGCGCTGCCAAGAAGCTCCGCAAAGTCGGTGCGCTCGGGTTCATCAGCGCTCTTTGGTTTGCCCTTGATGGTGTTGAAGGCGTCGCGGAGCATTTTCGCGATGTTGACGCCGTTGACGGCGCCGTCGGTAAAGGCAAATGATGCCGTACCGGTCAGGCTTTTCTTGATGTTGTCCGGGGTCAGGCCGTATCCGGTGACATCATATTTGACCACCGTGGTCCCCAGGACGTGGTCTTTGCCCGTCAGGTCCTTGAGCAACGGACCGGCCTTGACGTTTTCCAGCGTGGCCTGTTCCTTCCATGTGGCGGGCGTGTTGTTGGCGTTGAGGATGCTGTGCCCCTGGAGGGTTCCCTCGTAGAGCCTGGCGGAGAAGGGCTTCACCGTGACCACCCCGGCCTTGGCCAGGATCTGGCAGAGGATGTCAGTCACACGCAGGTTCATGGCCTTGACCTTGCCCATGGTGATGCGTCCGTCGAGGTCGAGGTCGCGCAGGGCCGTGAGGTCGGGCTCCTGCGCAGGCGCTGTTTCGGTTGCGGGAGCGGCATCTGCGGCAGGCTTGGCCGCAGCGTCTTCATTTGCCGCAGGCGGCAGGTAGCGGTCGACGTCAATGTCGTCCACGTTGACCGAGAATTTCAGGGCTGGTTTGGCAAAGTTTGTCGCAGATGCGGTTCCGGTGACGGTGGTGTCGTCCAGAGTTGCCGTGAGCTCCTCAATGGCCGCAGAGTCCGCCGTGCCGTTGAATTTGACAGTGGTACCAAATTTTTCAAGGGCCTTGGGGTCGGCGGTGACAGGAGCCTGCATGCCGAGCTGTGCCATGACATCGCGCAGGTTCGTCTGGGCCAGGGTTATTTCGCCCGAGTAGTTGAGGCCATCCTTGGCCTTGACGTAGGCGAAGCCCGCCAGTTGCATGCCCAGTGCGTCCAGGGTCAACTTGGTAACGTCGAAGGTGGAGGCCGCGAGGTCAAAGGCAGCCATGCCCGTGAGCCTGGGCCGGGTGTCGATCTTCGGGTCGTCCATGGTCAGGTCAAAGGACAGGTCAAAGGGGAAGGGCGTCTTGTCGCCCACTTCGCCCACAATGAGGTTGATCTTCGACAGGGCCATTTTCTTGCCGTTTTTCGCATCGTCATACACGAGGTTGGCGTTAGTGATCTCTATGCCTTGCACCGAGAGATCCTTGATGGACCCGTCGCCCTTGCCGGAGTCCTTGGCTTCGGTTTCGGGTTCAGCCTCGGCAGGCTTTGCCTTCTCGGCTCCTGCGAGGTCGTCCCAGTTGTTCACGCCCTGCTTGTTGACCGCAAGATTGGCCGTGAATCCGTCGAGCAGCACCACGCCGATGGCCACCTCGCCCGAGAGCAGGGGCAATATGCGGATGGACGCCTCGGCCCTGTTGATCCTGATCATGGAATCCGGGGCAAAGCCGGCCCTGTTGCCCAGCGCCATGGGGCCGACCTTGAGGCCGAGCCAAGGGAAGAAATTGAACCCGATGTCGCCTTCGAACACAAGTTCGCGTCCGGTCTCCTCCTTGACGGCCTGGGCGATCTCCGCCTTGTATTCATTGGGGTCCACCGTGGCCACGAGAATGACGGCCGCGGCCACGAAAAGGGCGACCAGGGCGCCGCAGACGATGAGTCCTATCTTCAATGGTTTCTTCATTTGATGCTCCTTAGAAGAGTTTCTGGAGAAGTTCTGTTGTTCCTGCACCGCCGCTGGAGCGGATCGACGCTTCCTTCTGCCCCATGAGGCTGAACATGGAGTCCAGGAGCTTGTCCGTGACGTAGCCGCTCATGTCGAGGGGGGCGACGCCTGCGGCCTGCTGTGCGGCTGCGATGGCGCTGGTGTAGGAAGAGAGTCCGGCCGCGTCCAGGGACTTGCCGACCAGGGGTTTGGCCTGGGTTTTGAGGGTGTCCCGCGATGCGGATTCGAAATAGCGGGTGATGGCGTCGCTGCCGGAAGAGATGAGCGGGGCCGGGTTGCCGACGTCAAGGCCCGCTATGGCCGACTGGAACAGGGGGCCCACCGAGGGGACGGCAGACTCTGCGGCGGAGTTGAGCAGCGAGGTCAGGCCGGAGCCTCCGGGCAGGCTGCCGAGGCTCTCCGGCAGGCCGAGGGACAGGGCCGGGTTTGCCGTGAAGCCGCCGTCGGTGCCAAGGGTGGAGACAGCCGAGTCCGCCCCGAGTGAGAGCACCTGTTTGATGCCGCTCACGGCCTCGGACGGGGTGTAGCCCAGGCCCGCTGCCGTGGCCTGTTCATCGGCGATCTGGGTTCCTGCCTGTTTGAGGCTGTCGCCCCAACCGGCGCGGGCCGGAGCGGGGGTCATGAGTGCGGCCATGAAGGCCAGGATGGCCATCAGTATCAGGGCGGGAAGCACCATTTGATGCTTGGTGATCGAAAGAACGCGGCACGAACGCATGCGGATATCTCCTTGATGGGTTGATCGAGGCACGGGTGCAATGTAGCACGCTCTGAAAAACATGCCTAGTCACGGATTCGTTTTCGAGCGTACGTCAGGTTCGGGTCCGTCAGCCGCGCATGGCCAGTCCCTTGATCAGCCCGAAGCATCCGGCCAGCATCATATCCCCGCCCGGAGCGGGAAAGCTCACGTCGTACCCGGCCAGCAGGCTCCGGCGCGGGCCAAGGACATAGGTCGGCCCGAACCCGTCGGCCCTGGCGGGCAGGTCCAGCGTCAGGCAGCCGTGGCCCTTTTCATCAAAGACTTGCTCGAAGGAGAGGCAGCCGCAGCGGAATTGCTTCAGGTCTGCCCAGAGCTTGGGACCGTCCACGCACCCCGTGTGCTGCTCGTAGACGCCGTGGATGCGCCCATCGAAGAGCAGAAAGGCGATGAGATGGGAGTTGCCGATGTTGACCAGGGTAATGCCTGTCTCGCGGCTGTGGCGTTCTATCTCGTCAACATAGAGCGCGCCGAGTACGGCCGCCGCGCCGGTGTCGGCCACGGGACCGCCGCCGATCTCACGGCTCAGGTCGGCCAGCCGGGTGAGCATGGCGGGCGGCGTGTCCCAGACCAGGGCCTCGGGCCTTCCGCCGCCGTCCGTGAGCAGGGTCTGCCAGAGCTTGAAGCGGCCCATGCGGTTTGATTCGCCGGGATGGAAGCCGTGGTCCTGTGCGCAGGCGGCTATCGCGTCCGGCCAGGGCAGCTCGGCCGCCTCGAAAAACCGCCGCCACCATGGTTCGTCAAAGTCCGTCAGCCGCACGGGGTCGAATCCGTCGGGGCAGGTGTCGGTCAGGCGGATGCCCGAGGCCTCCAGGCGCGCGAGATCGACAGCCATGGTCAGGGCCGCGCTGCGGGTGGCGCATACGTCGAGCCCGGCCTGTTGGTGGGCGCGGATGAACCGGCTCACTCCGCCGCCCATGGTGCGGCCGTGCAGCCAGATGCTCCTGCCGCGCAGGCGCAGCGCCTCGATGCGATGGCCGATCTGCAGGGCCGGGGCCGGAAGCACGAACTTGGGGCAGTTCTCCACCTCGGTATCGGGCGAGTAGAGCAATACATCCTGCGTGCCGCTGCCAATATCAATGCACAGGGTTGTCTTTCCCACGGTGATTCTCCTTTGTTCTAGGCTACAAAGAGTACCTTGCCCGATCTTTTCAGGCAAGGGGAACAGGGGGTTCCCATACGCTCGCGGCGCGCCGTGAGCCTTGACACCCGGCCCGGCCGCTGTACGATGCAGGCATGCTTGGTTTCCTGCTCACTTTGGCCGTTGCGGCCCTGATCCTCCTGCCCATGGTGCGCTATGCTGGCTTCTTCGTTGCCAACGCACGCGCCGGGGAGCTGGAGGGGATTCGCCGCGACCTTGGCGGGCTGGTCCGTCCGTTGTTCTCCGCTCTCGGGTCGTCCCTGTTGGCCGAGGCGGCGGCCGTGCTCTCATATCCCCTTGGCTGGTTCATGGGGAGGAAGCGGGAGTCGTCGGCCCTGCCCGTGGTGCTGGTCCACGGGCTCTACCACAACAGCTCGGCCTGGCTGCTCTTTGCCCGACGGCTCAGGCGGGCGGGGTTCGCCGATCTGCATACCTATCAATACAATAGCTTTACCGGGGCGTTCGATCAGGCTGTGGACGGGCTGGGCCGGGAGCTGGACAGGCTCCTCGGCGCTCGGCCCGGCGCACGGGTGATGCTGGTGGGGCATAGTCTGGGCGGGCTCGTCTGTCGCGCTGCGGCGGGTGATCCGCGCTATGCCGGGCGGGTGGCCGCGCTGGTCACCCTGGGTTCGCCCCACGGGGGGTCGGAGCTGGCCCGGCTGGGCGGCAACGCCATGGCCCGGGGGCTCATTCCCGGCAGGGCCATCCCGGCCGTCGTGGCACAGATCCCCGACCCGCAGTGCCCGAAACTGTCTCTCTATACCCTGGTAGATGATTTCGTGTTTCCCCTGTCCTGCCTGCGGACGGGACGGTCCGGCTGGGATGAGCGCGCGGTCTCACCCATGAGCCATGTCTCCATGCTGTATTCACGGGAAGTGGCGGCTCTGACGGCGGGGTTCCTGACCGGGACGCGGGATGGTTCCGGGGAAGGCTGACCGTCGTCAGCCGTTGGTTTTTCTGATGAATTCCTGAAGCTCGTCGATGCCTACCGGCTCGCTGAAATAGTATCCCTGCACCTGATCGCAGCCGAGCGTGGCGAGGATGGCGAGCTGTTCCCGGGTTTCCACACCCTCGGCCAGCACCGTCATGTCAAAGTTGCGGGCCAGCTGGATGATGGTCTTGATGATGGACTCGTCGCTCTCGTCGCTGCCCAGTCCGGTGACGAAACTGCGGTCCACCTTGAGGGTGTGGACCGGGAGCCGCTTGACGTAGGACAGGGACGAGTAGCCTGTGCCGAAGTCGTCCATGGAGATGGTGACGCCCGTGGCGGCGAGACGCTTCAGCTTGTCGATGGCCTCCTCCGCGTCCGCGAGCATCGCCGTTTCGGTCACCTCGATCTCCAGGCAGTGCGGCTCGATGCCATGGGTCTTCATCTGCGCGGCCAGCCGCTCCAGAAGGTCGCTTTGCTGGAATTCCTTTGGGGACAGGTTGAGAGAGAGGCGCAGGCACTGCGCCTGCTTGAGCAGCGGCGCGCATTCCGTCAGGCCCATGGCCGCCACCTGCTCGCCCAGCTGCCGGATGAGACCGGTTTTTTCAGCCAGGGGTATGAATTCGTCGGGGGAGACAACCTCTTCGCCCCGGCGCCAGCGCACCAGTGCCTCCATGCCCACGGTCCTGCCTGTGCGGATGTCCACCTTGGGCTGGTAGAGCAGGAAGAAGTGGTGTTCGGCCAGCCCGATGCGCATGTCCCGCTCCAGCTCAATGCGCCGCTGGACCACGGCGTTCATGGTCGACGTGAACATGTTGTATTGATTGCGCCCATGTTCCTTGGCCCGGTACATGGCGATATCGGCGTTCTTTATGAGGGTCCCGGGTTCCTCGCCGTCGCGGGGGAAGACGGCGATGCCGATGCTGGTCGACATGAAAAGCTCCCTGCCCTCCAGGAGGAAGGACGGCTCCATGGACTTGAGCAGCCGCTCCGCCGTGCGCAGCGCGTCTGCCTCGTCCTCCAGGTCGTCCATGAGCACCACGAACTCGTCGCCGCCCAGACGGGACACGGTGTCGGAGTCGCGCACCGCCTCGCTCAGGCGGCGGGCGGTCTCGACGAGGAGCATGTCGCCCACGGCGTGGCCCAGCGAGTCGTTGACGGACTTGAAGTTGTCCAGATCGAGGAAGAGCAGCCCGACCCCGGACCGGGCGCGCCGCGCGCGGGTCATGGCCAGGGTCAGCCGGTCGAGCAGCAGCAGCCGGTTGGGCAGCCCTGTCAGGGCGTCGTGGTAGGCCTGGTGCTCGATGAGCTCTTCCTTGCGCTTCATCTCGGTGATGTCGTGAAAGACCGCCACATAGTGGGTGGGCAGGCCGTTTTCCTCATTGATGGCGCTGATGGAGAGCCATTCCGGGTAGGCTTCGCCGTTTTTGCGGCGGTTCCATATCTCCCCCTCCCATGTTCCGGTCTCTTCGAGGCTGGTCCACATCCGCCGGTAGAAGTCGGCGGTGTGTCTGTTCGACCGCAGGAGTCGCGGGGTCTGGCCCAGCGCCTCTCGTGATGAATAGCCCGTGATTTCCGTGAAGGCCTGGTTCACCGCGATGATGGTTCCCTGGGCATCGGTGATGGTGATGCCTTCCAGGGCGGACTCAAAGACCTTGCCGTAGAGCCTGAGCTGGTGCTCCGCCTGCTTGCGGTCGGTGATATCTTTGTCCGTGCCGAAATATCCGGCGAACACGAGGTTGTCGTCGAAGATGGGCACGCCGTTGGTCAGCAGGCAGATGAGGCTGCCGTCCTTGGCCCTGTTCCAATTCTCGATGTCCACCAGGGGAGAGCGCGTCTGTATGTGGCTCTCGATGAGGGGGGCGACCCTGGCGGCTTCGTCCTCGGCCATGAGGTCCAGTGGCCGCTTGCCGATGATCTCATCCGGGGTATAGCCGAGGATGCGGGTCACGGTTTCCGAGACATAGGAGTAGCGGCCCTGGGCGTCGATTTGCCAAATCCAGTCGCCGCTGGTCAGGGCCACGTTGCGGAACCGCCGTTCGGACTCGGCCAGGGCGATCTCGGCCAGTTTGCGTTGGGAGATGTCGAGCATCACGCCGGTGACGCGCAGGGGGACGCCGTTCCCGTCCACCTTGGAAATCCGTCCCACGCCGAGAACCCAGACGGGTTCTCCCTGCTTGTTGAGCAGGCGATGTTCGACCTCGAAGACTTCGGCCGTGCCGTTCAGAAGGTCCTTTGCGGCCCGTTTGGCCCTGGCTTTGTCGTTCGGGTGTATTCTGCCGCGCCAGAAGCGGAAGCTCGGGTCGACCTCGTCGAGGTCAAACCCCAGGATTGAGGCCCACTCCCTGTTGTAGAGAACGCGGCCCGAGGGCACGTCCCAGTCCCAGAATCCCAGCCGCCCGCCGCGCAGGGCCATGCTCAGCCGCTCCTCGTTGTCCTTGAGAATCTGCTCGCCCCTGCGGCGTTCGGAAATGTCGCGCACAAGGCTCAGGGTCTGGAAGGTGTCGTCGTGGGGAACGCGGGTGGCGAAAATCTCCACCGGGGTGATCTTCCCCCGGGAGTCGATATAGTCCACCTCCAGGTTGCGCACGACACCGCTCGCCACCAGGTTCTTGAATGCCTGTTCGTTTCTCTCCCTGTGACTCGGCGCGGTCCAGTCGCTTACCGGGCGGCCTGTGATCTCTGCAAGGCTGGCGTGCCCGGTGATGGTCACATAGCTGTCGTTGGCGTCGAGGATACGTCCCTCGTCGTCGATGATGGCGAAGCCGGTCCCCGTCGTCTCGACCAGCGAGCGGTATTTTCTCTCGCTCAGGGCAATGGCGGCCTCCGCCCGCTTTCTGGTTTCAATCTCGTTTTCAAGCTCCTGTTTCGATTCCTCAAGTTCTGTGACGGCATCGTTTGCCAGGGTGGCAAGGTTCCTCCTTGCGCTCTCATGCAGGGTCTGGGACCGGCGAAGGGCGCGCAGGGCGCGTATGAGGATCAGGGCGAGGATGAGGCTGACGATGGCCAGCAGGGGAATGGTGGTCGCGGCCAGGGTCCATGACAGGTCGGCACGGTTCGACGCCTTGGCGAAGCTCGCGGCGGCGCGGTTGCGCATGGCCTGCGAAAAGCGGTTGAGGGCGTCGTGGTAGCGCGTCTGCTCCAGGACATAGGCGGTTCCGTGCAGGATGTCGTGGGCCAGGTCGGGCTGGCCGCCTCTGGTCAGCGTGAAGGCCTGGCCTTGCATGGTTGTCAGCCTGTCGTAGGCAAGGCGGATGGCGGCGACCGATTCCGCCGAGGGCGTACCCCGGGTCAGCTGCTCCGCTTCAGCCAGGGCCGTGTTCAGTTCTTTGCGCGAGGCGTCGTACTGCTGTTGCCACGTGGTTTCATTGGTGGCCGAGGCCAGGAGGGTCGTGCTCGTCAGGGTCTGGTCGAGCCGCTTGATGTCGCTGGCCAGGGTCATGCCCCGGGTGTGGGTGGTGGAGAGATCACGCAGGGAGCAGCCAAGGATGGATATCTCCCACCACATCAACAGGAGCAGCCCAAGGGCGGCCAGCAGCAGGGCCCCCATGAGGGCGATGGGAATAAAGGCCTTTGCCGTGGTCCGGGGCGTGTGCGTGGCGGTCTCTGGTATGGGCATGCTTATGACAAAGGCCTCCGGGGAGGCCTTTGTTTCCAGATGATTATGATGCGATGACTTCCAGAATCTTGGCCTTGAGTGCGTCCGGCTTGAACGGTTTGGTTATGAAGGCCGTCACTCCCGCCTTCTGGGCCATGGTCTGCTGCGAGGCTTCGGATTCCGTGGTGACCATGATGATGGGCACGTCCTCGTAGCCGGGAGTGCTGCGCACCTTGCCCACGAACTCCATGCCGTCCATGACGGGCATGTTCATGTCCGTGATGATGACCTGGAAGGTCTTGCCCTGTTCGATGTAGTCGTAGGCCTCCTCGCCGTTGGCGGCCATGGACGGCTCGAACCCGAGGTCTGTCAGGATGGCGCGGTGCATGGCGCACATGGAGCGGGAGTCGTCCGCAGCCAGGGCGTTGCCGCCCGCCACGGCCACCTGGGGCAGGCGTGTGAGGTCGTCCTCGGCGCGGCTGCCGCCGATATCTGTCAGGGCGGTGCGGAATTCCTCGATGATTTCCGGGTCCTTGGACTGGATCAGGGCGTCCATCAGGGCGTCTCCTGCGCCGGCGTTTTCGTAGAGGGCGTCAAAGATGGTGGTGGCCCGGGAGGCGATGACCGCCTTGGCCAGCCTGTCGCTCTGGTCGTCGGCCTTGGTGATCAGCTTGGTCAGGGTGGAGATCATGCCCGGGTTGACGTGCTTCTCCAGCCCGCCGATGACGGCCATGAGGATCAGTTCGTCCGTTTCCTCCAGCCCGTCCACAAGGCAGATGATACCCTTCATGGTGCCGATGCGGCCCAGGGCCTCGTAAACGGCGTACCGGACGTTGGGGTCGTCGGCCAGCCCCTTGTCAAAGGCGGCCACCAGCCCGTCGGCCCCGGAGCGGTCGCCCACGAACCCCAGGACGTTTGCGGCCAGGATGCGGTTGTCCGTGCTGTCGCCCTCAAAAGCCGTGAAGAGCATGGGCACGGCGGGTGCGCCGATGGCCGTAAGGGCGTCGGTGATGATCCGGCGCACGGTCGGATTCTTGTGATGGAGCTTGTCCACCAGAAAGGCGATGGTGTCCTTGCGCGAGAAGGAGGACAGGGCCTCGACGGCCTTCCACGTGGTGATGTCGCAGACTTCGTAACGGTCCGGCTTCTCGCTTTCGATGAGCATGGTCTTGAAGCTGTCGATGGACATTTCGTCCTCGAGCTTGCCCAGGGCCTCGATGCAGGTTGATTTGATGAACGGGTCCTCGTGTTCCAGGTATTTGCGGAAGACGGGCGTGGCCGAGGGCGTGGCGGTGCGGGCCAGGGCGTTGAGAATCTCCATGAGCTGGTCCGGGTCCGTCTCGGACTCGGCGATGGCCACCAGCGGCCCGACGGCGCGCATGAATCCGTGCTCTCCCGCTACCCTGATGCACAGGGTGCGCAGCCCGGGATGGGGGTCGGAGAGGCCTTTGATCACCGTGTCCTCGTTGCTGGACAGCACGGCGTTGAGGGCGTTGACCACCATATAGTCTATGGAGGTGTCTCCCACGGGATTCTTGAGCAGGTCGATCAGCCCCGGCAGGGCCTCCGAAGCCTTGCTTCCCGAAATCTCGTTGAGGATCATTATCTGATCAAGGAATTCCTTGTTCCTGAAGTCGTCTAGCGATGCCATGCTTCTCTCCAGCAGTTTTTGTGGCGCAGGTTCCTACTCGAAGCAGAATTCGATGGTGAATGTGCCGTCGGGAGTGGTGAAGGGGATGGCCATGATCGGCGATTTCGCCATATGCGAGATGGTGTGCCCGTCTCCCATGATGACCGACGGGGTGGACCCCTGGAACACGTAGCCCCTTTCGGCGAGCCCCGCGCGGGCCTGGCCGGAGATCATGTTGGTCAGCTCGCCCACGGCGTCCTTGACGTCCTGCATGATGTCGTCGATCTCGTCGCCCAGCATGTTCTTGACGATGGCCACGGCGCATCCCTTGGAAAAGGACAGGGAGACGCTGCCGTTGCGCTCGCCCGTAATACCGACAAGGCCGGACACGTCGCCGGCGGCAACGGTGTTCTTCTTGACGTAGGGCTTGCCGACCTGGGGTTTGACGAAGGCCATGGTCGACAAGACGTCGACCGCTGCTTTTATGAAGGGCTTTGCAAGTTCGACATCCATGGGCGCTCTCCTTGAACTCGTGCTACGTGCCGCCGGGCTTCAGGCGCGTCGGCTTTATTGGTGTACTCGTGGTATGCGTTAGTTTCGGCGCGTGCTGGTACACAGGCCTTGTATTTGAAATAGGTATCGGCTTCGGGATGAAGGGTCAAGCCGTGTCGAACAACAATACCTCCCCGCGGTGACATCACTTGCCGCCGCGAAGCATCCGTCCTAGACCCAACTATCCATGCGCACCGGCACAAACGATACCCGTGAGTCCTTCGGCAAGGCCTTGCCCGCAGTCCTGTTCGTGACCAGCGTGTTTTTCTTCAATTTTCTCTCCCGCGTTATCCTCGCGCCCGTCATGCCCGTGATCCAGGCCGACCTGGGGTTCTCCCATGCCGGGGCCGGCGTCCTTTTCCTGGCTCTGGGGGTCGGCAACGCCGTCGGCCTGCTGCTCAGCGGGTTCGTCTCGCGGGAGGTGAACCACCGCAGGGCCGTGGGCATCTCGGCGCTGCTCGTGGGCTGCTGCGCCCTGGCCGTGCCCATGGCCCGCTCCTACGTGGCGCTGCTCGCCGCCATCTTCGCTCTGGGCGTGGCTGTCGGCTTCTATCTGCCCTCGGGCGTGGCCACCGTGTTCTCCCTGATCCGCAAGGAGGACTGGGGCAAGTCCATGGCCGTGCACGAGCTGGCCCCCAACCTCTCCTACGTGGTGGCTCCGCTCCTGGCCGAGGGGGTCCTGCTTTTCTTCGACTGGCGCGTGGCCCTGTATCTGCTCGGCGCGGTGCAACTGTGCCTGGGCGTCTGGTTCATCCGGTCGGGCCGGGGCGGCGACTTCCCGGGGATGGTCCCCGGACCGCTCATGGTCATGCAGATCCTGCGGCGGCCCGTGTTCTGGATACTGGTGCTTTTTTTCAGTCTGGGGGTCGGCGCGTCCATCGGTCCCTACTCCATGCTCCCGCTCTATCTGGCCGATGTTCACGGGTTCTCCCGCGAGGGGGCCAACACGCTCCTGGCCGAGTCCCGCGTGCTGGCCTGCTTCGCTCCGTTCCTGGCCGGGTGGATCACCGATCGATGGGGGGCAAGGCCCGCCATCTTCCTCTATCTGCTCCTGGCCGGGCTGGGGCTCATCGGCCTGGGGCTGGCTTCGGGGTCGTGGCTCGTGGCCGCGGTCCTCTTCCAGCCCGTGGTTTCGGTGCTCATGTTCGCGCCCGGCTTCACGGTCCTGTCCACGGTCTTTCCGCCCGAGCACCGCAGCGTGGCCGTCTCGCTCATGGGCCCGCTCAACGCCCTCATCGGCCTGGGGCTTGTCCCCACCTTTCTAGGAAACATGGGCGACGCCGGGCTGTTCCACGTCGGTTTCATGGTCCAGGGAGGGCTTTTGCTGGCGGCCATGTTGCTGCTGCCCCTGCTGCCCGGAGGCACGGGCGGACGAAGCGATTAAACCCTCCGGGGGCTTGCGTCGAGCCGCTCAAGCCGGTAAACCACGTCACCGATATCGAGAAAGCGGGGAGGGCGGGGAGATGGTTCAGAGTGTGCTTGGGCTTGTAGCGTTGGTGGGGCTGGCCTGGCTGATGAGCGAGAAGCGGCGCGAGGTGCGCCTTGTGCCTGTGGCCGTGGGCCTTGGGGTGCAACTGGGGCTGGGGCTGCTCATGCTCAAGGTTCCCTTTTTCGAGCGTGTCTTCCTCGGCCTCAACGATGTCGCCCTGGTCATCGAGAAGGCCACCATGGCGGGTACATCCTTCGTCTTCGGCTACCTCGGCGGCGGCCCGTTGCCCTTCGCGGAGCCGTACCCCGGAGCCGGGTTCATCCTCGCCTTTCGCGCCCTGCCCATCATTTTGGTCATGTCCGCGCTCTCGGCCGTGCTCTACCACTGGCGCGTGCTGCCCATGGTGGTGCGCGGCTTTTCCTTCTTGCTGGAGCGGACCATGAGGATCGGCGGCGCCCTGGGCGTGGCTGCGGCGTCCAACATCTTCGTGGGCATGGTCGAGGCCCCGCTGGTGGTGCGGCCGTACCTGGCGCGCATGACCAGGAGCGAGCTGTTCGCCCTCATGACCTGCGGCATGGCCACCATCGCCGGGACCATGCTCGTGCTTTATGCCTCCATCCTGTCCCACAGCATCCCAGGGGCCATGGGCCAGATCCTGGCCGCGAGCATCATCTCCGCTCCGGCGGCCATCCTCATCGCCCGGGTCATGGTTCCCGAGACCGAGCCGGTCACCGAAGGCCACGCCGTGCCGCCCCGCGAATCCGTGTCCACCATGGACGCCGTGACCCACGGGACCGTGGACGGGGTGAACATTCTCATCAACGTCGTGGCCATGCTCATCGTGCTGGTGGCCCTCGTCTCCCTGGGCAACGCGGCCCTGGCCCTTGGCCCGGACGTGGCGGGCGCGCCCCTGACCCTGCAGCGCATCCTCGGCTGGATCATGAGCCCCGTGGTGTGGCTCATCGGCATTCCCTGGTCCGAGGCCCAGGTGGCGGGCAGCCTCATGGGAACCAAGACCATCCTCAACGAGTTCCTCGCCTATCTCGACATGTCGCGCCTGCCTGCCGACGCCCTGTCCGAGCGCAGCCGGATCATCATGACCTATGCCATGTGCGGCTTTGCCAACTTCGGCAGCCTGGGCATCATGATAGGCGGGCTGGGAGTCATGGCACCGCAACGGCGGGGTGAGATCGTCAGCCTCGGCTTCAAGTCCATCATCTCGGGAACCCTGGCCACCCTTATGACCGGGGCCGTGGTCGGCGTGGTCCTGTAGCGGCGGCTTTGCGGCCCGGAGCGCCGTTCTCGCCCTCCGGCCCCTTGACTTTACTGAACAGGTGCTCATATGTTCAGAGTCAACAATCAAAAGGATCGGTGAAATAATGACATATAAAGTCCATCCCATCGTCATGGGAACCAAGGTGTTCGACAAGGGCATGATGACCTATCAGCACGGATACGGCACGCCCTACACCATCCCCATCTACACCTGGTACATCGAGGGCGGGGACAAGAAGATCCTCGTGGACACGGGCGAGATGCAGCCCATCGTGTCGGACGAGCGCGAGCAGGCCATCGGCGGCAAGATATACACCTTCGAGGAGGGGCTGGAGAAGTACGGCCTCAAGCCGGAGG
>CAMYLL010000027.1 GCA_947259235.1 uncultured Pseudodesulfovibrio sp.
TCATCGCCGCTGGCGATACCTTCCGCGCCGCGGCCATCGAACAGCTTGAAGTCTGGGCCAACCGCATCGGCGCCGGTTTCTTTGCCAAGGCCGAAGGCTCCGACCCGGCCGCAGTGGCCTACGAGGCAATGGACAAGGCCGTGAGCGAAGGCTATGATCTGTTATTGCTCGATACTGCGGGCCGGCTCCATACCAAGGTCAACCTGATGGAGGAGCTGAAAAAGGTGCAACGGGTGCTCGGCAAGAAGCACCCCGGCGCGCCCCACCGCTGCATCCTGGTCATCGACGCGACCACGGGCCAGAACGCCTTGTCGCAGACCAAACTTTTCAATGAGGCCGTCGGGTTGGATGAGATCATCCTGACCAAGCTCGACGGCACGGCCAAAGGTGGCGTCGTGGTGGCCGTGACGCTCCAGAACAAGCTTCCCATCACCTTTGTGGGCCTGGGAGAGAAGATGGAAGACCTTCGCCCGTTCAACGGCAAGGACTTTGCCAAGGCCCTGCTCACCTAACCATTTTAAAAGACGGTTGAAAACGTGTCCGAAGAATTCAATGATCGTAATGGCGTGGAAGAGGGCGAGGCAAGCTTCGCCGAACTGTTCGAGCAGTACAGCGAGGGCGGCGGCGACAACCTGAACGTTGGCGACAAGGTGTCCGGCACCGTCATCCAGGTGGGCGAAAATGCCGTTTTCATTGACACCGGAACCAAGCTGGACGGCATCGTCGAACGCGAAGAACTCCTGGACGAGGAAGGCAACTGCACCGTCAAGGAAGGCGATGTGGTCGAACTTTACGTCGTGGGCAGCGACTCCGGCGGCATCAAGCTGTCGCGCGCCCTGTCCGGCATCGGCGGCATGGCCATGCTCGAAGAGGCCAAGGCGAGCAACCTGCCCGTCGAGGGCAAGGTGGACTCCACCTGCAAGGGCGGCTTCAACATAACCCTGATGCAGCACCGCGCCTTCTGCCCGGTGAGCCAGATCGACATGCGCTTCGTGGAAGACGCCGAGGCCTATGTCGGCAAGACCTTCGAATTCATGATCACCAAGCTGGAGCAGCGCGGACGCAACATCGTGGTTTCCCGCCGCGCACTGCTGGAGCGCGAGGCCGCAGAGGCCACCAGCACCTTCATCAGCGACACCAAGGTGGGTGACGAGATCGAGGGAACCGTCACCCGGCTGGCTCCCTTCGGCGCCTTTGTGGAGATCATGCCCGGCCTCGACGGCCTGGTCCATATTTCCCAACTCTCATACGCACGCGTCAACACCCCGGAAGAAGCCGTCACCGTGGGGCAGAAGGTCAAGGCCAAGATCGTCGGCATCGAGCAGACGGACAAACCCGGCCGCCTGAAGATTTCCCTGTCCATGAAGGAGCTGGCCCAGGATCCCTGGGACACCATCTCCTCCACCTTTGCCGAAGGCGACAAGGTCACCGGCAAGGTCGTGCGCCTGGCCGATTTCGGCGCCTTCGTGGAGATCGCTCCCGGCGTGGACGGCTTGGTCCACGTCTCGGAGATGAGCTACACCAAGCGGGTCAACAAGCCCGCAGACTTCGTCTCCGAAGGCCAGCAGGTGGCCGTCAAGATCAAGTCCATAGATCCCCAAACCCGCCGCATCGGCCTGTCCATGAAGGACGCCGAGGGCGACCCGTGGATGGACGTCGAGAACAAGTACCGTCCCGGCCAGATCGTACAGGGCGTGGTGGAGAAGCAGGAACAGTTCGGCATCTTCATCCAGCTCGAACCCGGGATCACCGGCCTGCTGCCCAAGTCCGTCATCGCCCGCAGCGAAAAACCGGCAGCTTTTGAAAAGCTGCACTCCGGCGACACCGTGGAGATCGTCATAGGCGAGGTCAAGGCGGGCGAACGCAAAATATCCCTGACCACCGGTGACGTGCAGGAAGACGGCGACTGGAAGCAGTTCGCGCCCAAGAAGCAGGCTTCCGCCAGCGCCCCCGGCGAGTCCGGCGGCATGGGCCTGCTCGGCGCAAAGCTCCAGGAAGCCCTGGGCAAAAAGAAATAGCGCCCCCTTACGATACTCAGCAAAAGGCCCGGCCCGCATAATGCGGACCGGGCCTTTTCTCATGCAGGGAACATTCTCAGAACGGAGCGTCCACTTCGGCGGAAAAACCGGGCAGTTCGATGCGCTGGTGGTGCAGGCACAGTCCCGCGTCCCCGGCCTCGCCCCCCTCCGAGTAGATCGGGTCGCCGACAATGGGATGTCCCAGACTCGCCAGATGCGCCCGAATCTGATGCCGGGCGCCTTTCATGATAAGGCAGCGCACGCGGGTGGTATCCCGCTCGTGATCATGCGCCAGGGCCGTGACGTCGGTCCAGCGCCGGGCGTCGTCGTCCTCCTCGGCCAGCACCCGGGTCTTTTTCCGGTCGTCGGTGTCCAGCCGGTTGCGCACGCTGATCAGCCCGTCGAGCCGTCCGTGGACAGTGGCAAGGTAGAACTTCTTGACCTCGCCCGCCTCCTCATGGGCGCGGTAGGTCTGCGCCCCTGCCTCGTCCAGAGCGACGAGGAGCAGCCCGGAGGTCAGATAATCCAAGCGGTTGAGCAATACGGGAGAGGCATTAGGAAACAATCCGGGGAGAGCGTTCTCAACGCACGGGTCCGACTTCCCGGCAATGGCCGCGGAGTGGACCCCGGCCGGCTTGAATACGGCCGCCAGGGAGGCTGTTTGTTCAATGATGCGCAGGCCAAGGTGTTCATGAGGCATGTCTTTGGTCTCCCTGTCATTGTCGGGGTTATGCACTTCGAGAGTCTGTCCGGCCCGGACCTTATAGCCCGGGGTTCGTTTCCGTCCGTCCACCAGGACGCGTCCTTCGTCGCACAGGCGGCGCCGGATGCGCAGCCCGGTCCCGGGGACCAGCTCGGCCAGCGCCCTGTCCAGACGCGCCCCGTCAAGGGCGGCGGAAACTCTATATGACCGATGCGTGGGCATGCCTGCACACTAACTCCACAAGCGATTGACGCGCAAGGATTTATCTCCCCTTTGACGCAGGAAGAGAAAACCCATAAACCTGTCAGGCAAAGTGCCTGTCATCCCATGCCCACAAGGAGCCCCCATGCGAGCCCATTCCCTGCTCACTTCAGCCAAGGCGGATAACAACTGATGGATATTCGTGGCTTTCTCTACGTTCTCGCCGCGGCCTTCATGTGGGGAGTCATCGGCATTTTCGCCAAGGAGGTGCTGGCAGAGGGTATATCGGCCCTTGAGATCGCCTTCTGGCGAGCCGCTTTGGCATGGTGCATGTTCTTGATCCACGCGGTGCTCAAGAGGCAGACACGCGTCAGCCGTTCGGACCTGCCCGCCCTGTTCGGCTTCGGCTTCATCTGCGTCACCCTTTTCTACGGCGCCTATCAGCTGGCCATCCGCGACGTGGGCATGGCCATGGCCGCCGTACTCCTGTACACCGCTCCCGCCTGGGTGGCCCTGCTGTCCTGGCTGGTGCTCAAGGAAGAAATGACCCCCGTCAAGACCGCCTGCGTGGCCATGACCATCATCGGCGTGGGCTGCATCAGCCTCGGCCCGAAGCTGATGAGCGGGGAATCCCTGAACCTGAGCCTCTTCGGCCTGGGGGCTGGGCTGGTCTCAGGGTTCACCTACGCCCTGTATTACTTCTTCGGGAAAAAGTACCTCCACCGCTACCATACGCCGACCATTTTCCTGTACGCCCTGCCCTTTGGGGCAGCGCTGCTCCTGCCTTTCGTGGAGTTTCACCACAAATCGGCTTATGCGTGGGTCATGCTCACGGCCATGGCGGCCATTACATCATATGGAGCATTCTCAACCTACTACGCAGGACTCAAGCGGCTGGAGGCGACGCGTGCCTCGGTCATCGCCACGTTTGAACCGGTGGTGGCGGCGATCTTCGCCTATCTTATCTATGACGAAAAATTTACTTTACTGGGCTACCTGGGCAGCGGCCTGATCATCGGAGCAGTGCTCCTGGTGGTCCTCTCCGGGGCCAGGACCAACCGTTTCGCCGGGGACGAGGAATAGCTAAAGCCCCACGCACAAACGCATGACCGCCCAGACGCACCGAACATATGCGAGCCGTCCGCGCCCGCGCAGGAGACAAGAGAACCATGTCTGAACTGAAACAGGTCAAGGCGTCCGCCGGATCGGGCAAGACGTACCAGCTCACGCGCCGCTTCCTGACCCTGCTCGACAGGGCGGACGAGGATGCACGCCCCTTTGCCTGTGCGGGCAAGCCCCACCGGGGCTACGCCTGGCCGGAGATCATGGCGGTCACCTTCACCAACAAGGCCGCCACCGAAATGAAGGAACGGGTGGTCAAGGGGCTCAAACTCGGCGCGCTGTGCATCGACAACGCCGGGCAAAAGGCCGAATGCTCACCCCAGGCCGCTTCCCGGGCCATCGACTCCATCCTGCGCCGCTACCACCGGCTGAACATCAGGACCATCGACTCCCTCCTCGCCCTGCTCCTTCGCCTTTTCGCCCTCGAATTCGGCATCAGGCCGGATTTCCAGATAGTCTTTAGCGAGAAGGAACTGCTCGACGCCGTTTACGACCACTTCACCAGCCTGTGCGACACCGACTGCCCCGAACGGGACATGCTGGCCGCCGCCATGGCCACCATGGTCCAGGCCGAGGGCCGCAAGGGCTTCTGGATGCAGGACGGCGTGCGTGAGCGGCTGGGCAAGCTCGCCGTCTTTCTGCGCGCCCAGACCGGCCCCATCGAGACGGACCAGGAGGCGATCAAAGCCTTGCTCGCGGGGGCCTTTGCCGAGTTTCAAGCGGCTGTGACGGCCATGGACGGGTTCATCTCCGAAGCGAGCCTGCCCATCACCAAATACTTCGGCGACTTCCTCGTCAACTGCTCGGCACTCACCCTCTTCGACCCGCCGCCGGACTCCAAGACCATCGAGAAACCCACTCTTGCCGACTGCGTCCTGAAAAAAGGCAAGGGGTTGGTGGATGACCGGGCCGAGTCCTTTTATTTCCACCTCCAGGCGGCATGGACGGCCTACGGCGCGGACCACGCGGTGCTGTCGGGGGCCTATTTTCTGGCCCCGGCCATCGGCATTGCCCAGCGGCTGCTCAACGGCCTCGCCGTCCTGCAAAAGCAGCGCGGGCTGGTCCTCGGCTCCGCCCTGCCCGGGTTCGTCAACGAGCTGCTCCAGGCGGGCGAAGCCGTTTCCGAGGCGTATTGCCGCATGGGATGCAGGCTCCACCATCTGCTGGTGGACGAATTTCAGGATACCAGCCGTGAGCAGTGGCAGGCCGTCACGCCGCTGGCCCAGGAGTGCCTGGCCAAGGGCGGCTCCCTGTTCTACGTGGGCGACGTCAAGCAGGCCATCTACGGCTGGCGCGGGGGAGACAGCGCCCTGTTCGAGGAGGTCATGACCCAGCCGGACATCGCCTCTCTGGCCCTTGAAGCTGACAGCGACACCCTGCCCGACAACTGGCGCAGCCACAAAAAGGTCGTCGAGTTCAATAACGCCTTCTTCGGCAACTTCGAAGACGCGGACCTTGCACAGGACCTGGCGGACGCCATCTTCTCGGACGCGCCCGAGGACTTTCGCACGGACTTTGCCGCAGACCTGACGCGCACCTTTGACGGATGCGCGCAGTCCGTGCCCGACCATAACGCGGACACGGGCGGATACGTCCGCATGCAGCGGCTGGAGGGCGGCAAAACCGACGAGGTCGAGGAACAGACCATGGACGCCCTCGATGCGCTGCTGGACGAGCTGACTCCCCGCCGCCGATTCAGCGATATCGCGGTCCTGGTGCGCTCCCACGAGCATGCCTCCCTGGTCTGCGACCTGCTTGTGGCCAAGTCCATCCCCGTGATCACCGAGAACAGCCTCCAGCTGGACCGCCACCCGGTGGTGCGCCAACTCGCGGCCCTCCTCGCCTTCCTCGACTTTCCCCGTGACGATGTCGCCTTCCTGACCTTCGCCTCCGGCCGCGAACTGTTCCTGGCCGAGACCGGCATCACCGAGGCGGAGTTCAACGACTGGCTCGTGCGCCCCAGAAAGCGCCCCCTGGGCGTCCAGTTCCGCGAGGATTTCCCCGACCACTGGCAGCGGTTCATCGAACCCTTTTACAACCAGTCCGGGCTGATGACCCCCTATGACCTGACCAGCGAGGCCATCCGCGTCTTCCGCGTCCTTGCGCGCCATCCGGAGTCCGAGCTCTACGTGCGCCGCTTTCTTGAGGTCGTCCACCTGGCCGAGGAGCACGGCTACGGCTCCCTGTCCGCCTTCCTCGAATACTGGAGCGACAAATCCGCCGAGGAAAAAGTCCCCCTGCCGGAGAACATCGACGCCGTGCGCATCATGACCATCCACAAGTCCAAAGGGCTTGAGTTTCCCGTGGTCATCGTCCCCTTCCACAACTGGAAGGCGATGAAGGACAAGGAGTTCGAAATACGCCGCTACAAGGGCGCGCGCCTGCTGACGCCGCTCAGGAAGGGCCTGGGCAAGCCGTACCACGCCAGCCTCGGCCGCACCGTGCGAGAACAGCTCAACCTGCTCTATGTGGCCTGGACCCGCGCCCGGGAAGAGCTTTACGGCTTCTTCACCGAAAAACCGTCCGGCACCCCCGCCCTGGCCGCCATGAACACCTTTCTCAATCTCGGGGACGGCACTGTCTTCGAGCATGGACAGCCGCCCGCTGATGGACTGCCTTCCGTCGCCGCGTCGCGCCCGGAACCGTCGGCCCCCGGCCCGAACACGGACGATCCGAGGCTGATGGCCTGGCTGCCCCGTCTGCGCGTCTATCGCCACAACCTCGATGAATACTTCTACAACGAACGGATGCGCGGCGAAGTGGCCCACCGGGTCATGGAGCGGGTTCGCGTCACCGGCGACGCCGGGGCGGACGCGGACCGTGCCGTGCGCCTTGCCCTGCGCGAATTCCCGGCCCTGGGCAGCCTGCCTGACGACGAACTGGAACGGCTGGAGGCGGACCTCCGCGACATGACGGCCTGGGCCCTCGGCAACGACTCCCTGCGCCTCTGGCTGGCCCGGGGCCACCGCGAGCCCGAGGTGATGGACACCGACGGCAGCTTCAAGCGGCTGGACCTGCTCTGCCCCGGCGAGCCAACCGTGGTGGCAGACTTCAAGACCGGACAGCCCTCACCCAAAAACAGGGAACAGGTACTCGATTACATGCGAATCCTCGAAGACATGCCCGACGTCACCGGTCCGGTGGAGGGATATCTCGTCTACCTCGACCTCCGGGAAATCCACCGCGTGGAAAGGGAGGCCTAGATGCGGTCCATCACCCTCATCCCCTGGCAGGCGGATTTCATCCCTGCACTCGGACGGCTCCTGGTCACGCGCGAGGACTTCAGCCGCCTGACCGTGCTCTTTCCCCACAACCGACCGCGCCGCTACCTCAAGGCGTTCTTCGCCGGGCACGACGGACTGCCGCGCCCCGTCTTTCTGCCGCAGATGATCTCCATCGCCGATTTCGTCACCGGACTGCGGCGCGACCTCGCCGATGATCCCGTTGTTCTCGCCAACAGACTCGATCTGGTGGAGTTGCTGCGCGACGTCGTCGGCGACCTGCGCCGTCAGGGCCGCGGGCTGCTGGCCCGACTGCCGGAGATGGACCGGGAATCGTTCCTGCCCTGGGGCATCCGGCTGGCACGGCTCATGGACGACCTCCTGCTCCAGGGCATCGACCCGGACGACTTGGCATACATGGAAGGGGAGGTCTCGGAATACGCGGCCGCCCTGCTCGAACAGCTCTCCTCCATCCACCGGGAATACGTGACCCGGCTCTTCGCACGCGGCTGGACCACGCCCGGCCTGGACTGGCGCTTCGTTACCGGCGACTTGCCCCGGGTAGCGGCCCACCTGACGGATTCGCCCATAGTCGCCGCCGGGTTCTACGCCCTCAATGGAGCGGAAAACACGCTCTTTCACCGGTTGTGGGAGGACGGCGTCCTGCACCCGGTCATCCACTCCGACCCGGCCCTGGCCGAGGGCGGCGAACCCCATTGGTCAACAGCCGAACACGCGGCCTGGCTTCGCAGATGGAGAACACAGGCCGTCATTCCCGCAGGGGAGGCCGCGCCCGCGTCCGGGCCTGATGTGCACTTCTGCGAAGGGTTCGACCGCCATTCACAGCTCGCGGCCCTGGTCGCCGACATGGACCGGGCCGAGGACCTGGCCGACACCGCCGTCATTCTCCCCGACGAGGGGGCGCTGATGCCCGTGCTCCACCACCTGCCCGAAGGCGACCCCAACATTTCCATGGGCTACCCTCTGGAACGCACCTCCCTGGCCCGGCTGGTGGAGACCATCCTGGTGCTCCAGGAGAACAGGCTCGACGACGGGCGATATCACTGGCGAGACGTCATAGCCCTGATCCGCCATCCCTATCTGCGGCTTCTCGGACCGGACGAGAAACCCTTGCGAAAGGTCTTTCAGACATGGGAAGCGGCCATCCGGATGGGCGAGCGCTATCTCGATCCCCTGGCCTGGGACCCGCCCTATGCGGACGAAATCCTGGACGGCGTGGACGCAAAGACATGCGAACCGCTCAGACGGGACGTGCTGAACCACTGCCTGACGGCCTTCGAATCCGTCGGCTCCCTGGACGACCTGGGCAACGCCCTGGCCGGACTCGCGGCCATGCTCCACGCCCACGGCGAACGGCTGTGGCACGCCTACCTCGTGGATGCCGAGTGCCTCTTCAGGCTGACCACCTCGGTCGTGCCCCAACTCAAGAGCGCGGAAACCAGCGGACTGCCCCTGAGCCAGCCCACCCTGTTCTCCCTGCTGCGCCGGATGCTCTCCCAGGAGCGCGTCTCCTTCGAGCCCGAGCCGCTTGCCGGCCTCCAGGTGCTCGGCGTACTCGAAACCCGGCTGCTCCACTTCCGCCGCCTCTACGTCCTCGATGCCGTGGAGGAGCGGCTGCCCGGAACCAATCCGTTTGATCCGCTCCTGCCCGATCCGCTCCGGCGGCTCCTGGGGCTGCCCGACGCCCGCCAGCGCGACAACGTCTCCGGCTACAACTTCCACCGCCTGCTCATGGGCGCGCGCGAGGCCGTCATTTATTACCAAAGCGGCATCCAGCCCGGCCTGCTCGATCAGAAAAGCGTGCGCAGCCGGTTTGTGGAACAACTCCTCTGGGAGCGGGAAAAAAACGAAAAACGGCTAATAGAAACAGGCGACCCGCGCGTGCGCTCCATCACCTTCCCGGCTGGAGCCTTGCAAACGGGCGTCCGTCCCGTGCCCGTAACCCCGGCCATCCGAGAAGCACTGGGCCGGACCCTGGACAAGCGCGGCCTGTCACCATCGAGCCTCGACCGCTACCTGAACTGCCCCAAGCAATTCTACTACGATTATCTCAGCGGCGTCCGCCCGGTGGATCAGATAGCAGAGGAAGGCGACCGCGGTGAATTCGGGTCTCTCATCCACGGCGTGTTGCATGAATTCTTCACCCCGCACGTGAATGGAAGGGCGGACCTGGCAAGCCTCGACTGCGCCCCGCTCATAGCCCTGTACGAGGAGCGGCTCGCCCACAGCGCCTTTTTCAGACAGCTCCAGGTGGACGCGCGCATGGCCCTGATCCAGACCGGACGCCACCGGCTTGAGGCCTTTGTCGCCTCTCAGGAGCCCGCCATCCTGACCGGTCTCGAACAAAAGCTCTCCACCCCACTGAACGCAGGCGAGCAGGCCATCACCCTCACCGGCTTCCTCGACCGCGTGGAGCGCAGGGACAAGGGGATCATGATCCTCGACTACAAGACCGGCGGCGTCACCGTGCCAAAGAAATCCTTCTGGGGCGACGAGGAGCTGTGGGACCGGATACGCAACTACTCACCGGATACGCCCGACCCGGCCCTGCTCCCGGATCTGGCCGCAAACGTCAGGAGCGTGCAGCTTCCGGCATACCTCCACCTCTACCGCGAGGTTCTTGGCGAAACGCCCCACGATGCAGGGCTGATCCTGCTGGCCGAAGGCGGGAGGACCGAACGGCTCTTCGGCCCCAAATGGACGGACGAGGACCGCGCTGACGTAGTGGAGGCGATGATCCCCCAGCTTATCCAGACACTGGCCCGACACATGCTCGACACCGAAGAATTCACGGCCCAGCCCGGTCGGCGCTGCGAATGGTGCGAGTTCAAGGCTCCATGCGGCCGATAGTGGGCAGGTGCGATCGCTCAAATCAGTCGTAATGCGAGACTATATTCAACGAATATAGCGCTTCACTTGCTTACGGTTATGTAATATGAACATAGTTATGATTTGCGACATTCCCGAACCGCCTTCCCGGACTGGCCAATTCGCTGCCCGCGCAGGGTCGGCGATACTTTCATTGTTCTTCCTTTTCCTCGCCGGGCCTGCCTGGAGCTTGGAAATCAAGGAAGTCATCTCAACGGGACAATCGTGGGAATCCTTCACCAACCTCGACGGCACAGGCCTCTATCACGAAATCCTCAATGAGGTCTTCGCTCTCTACGGCATTGCCGTCCACCACGAATACGCCAACTCCGACCGGGCGGAAGAACTCGTCACACGCAACCAGGCCGACATGATGCTCTGCGACGACGTTGTGAAGCCGCCCCTGGTCATGGCCCGCTACCCCATGTACGAGAATGCCTATTACGTGTTCTTTAACAAGGACAGGATAGGCCCGTGGAGAGATGGCGAAGCCATGCGCGGCAAGACCGTCCTGAGCCAGCCGGGGTACTATGCCCAGCTGAACTTTCCGGTACCGGTGAACATTAAATATGTCGCCAACGGGACCCAGGCTCTGGGCATGATCCTCCTGGGCCGGAGTGATTTCTACGTAGACGACATGGTCTTCATCAAGGCCTCCATCAAGGAAAATACTATCGTCTACGATGAAAACGAGTTCGACATCAAACAGGCGGGAGTCCGCTCCTACCATCCGCTGTTCAATACCTCCCCTCGGGGAAAGACGGTCATGAAGCTTTACGACGAGGGCATGATGAAGCTGCATCAATCAGGCAAGCTCCGGCCCATCTTCAAAAAATGGGGACACCCCTACCCCGACTTCGACAACCACTGAGTCGCCCCAGGCTCTCCCGCCCTTGAAAGGGCTTCTCCTTTTTCCTGTAAACACGTATGATGACGCCCTGTGTGCCGTGCGCCATTCATTCAAATCAGGAAAAGGAATCCATGCCCGCAATAACCACTTCGATCTTCGAACTGCTCAAGATAGGCCCAGGCCCCTCCAGCTCCCACACCATCGGTCCCATGCGGGCCGGATTCGATTTTGTCGAGCGCATCCACGAGCTGCCGGACGCGGAGCGGATGCGGGCGACGATCCTGGAGATCCGCCTCTTCGGCTCCCTCTCCGCCACCGGCAGCGGCCACGGAACGCCGCGTGCCATCATGGCGGGCCTCCTGGGGTTTCAGCCCGACACCTGCCAGCCGAACATCCTTGAACAATTCAACGACGGCGAGCTCCCTTTCGACATAAACCTGAAGGGAAAAACCATCCGTTTCCACCCCTGCGACATCATCTTCGACGCGGTCCAACACGACTATCCTCACAGCAACACCATGATCTTCCGCCTTCGGGACGGGGACGAGGTTTTGCTTGAGCGCATGTATTTCTCCGTGGGAGGCGGCTTTCTGCGCTGGCAGGGATGGGAGGAGCCGCAAAGCGGCGCCCCCGCCTACCCGTATGAAACAATGGCCCAGATCAAGACCCACCTGCGTGCCAACTCCATGCGACTGCACGATCTTCTGCTGGCCAACGAGCAGGCCATCACAGGCATGGACGAAGACCAGATCAACAAGGGACTCGACCGGATAATCGAGGTCATGGAACAGGCCGTGGAATGCGGCATCGTCACCGAGGGAGTGCTCCCTGGGACCATCGGTCTGCAACGCAAGGCCCCGGTCATGTATCGCCGCGCCAAGGCGGAGTATTTTCAGGGAACTGGCTTCCTCAAGGCCGTCAACGCATACGCCCTGGCCGCCTCGGAAGAAAACGCCGCGGGACACTGCGTGGTCACGGCCCCAACCTGCGGTGGCGCAGGCGTGCTCCCGGCCGTGGTCTACACCCTCAAACGCCACATGAGCGCATCGCAGGATGAAATTCGGCAGGGACTGCTCGTGGCAGCATGCATCGGCTTCCTTGCCAAGCACAACGCCTCCATTTCGGGTGCGGAAGTCGGCTGCCAGGGTGAGGTCGGTGTGGCCTCGGCCATGGCCGCCGCAGCTTTGGCCTATGCCCGCGGCTACCGCTTCCAGGTGACCGAAAACGCGGCCGAGATAGCCATGGAGCACCACCTCGGGCTGACCTGTGATCCGGTGGGCGGCTATGTCCAGATCCCCTGCATCGAACGCAACGCCATGGGCGCGGTCAAGGCGCTCAACGCCTACCTCATCGCCTCGACCCTCGAAGAATCATATCAGAAGGTGGATTTTGACAAGGTCATCCAGGCCATGGCGCAGACGGGACGAGACATGTCAGGAAAATACAAGGAGACATCACTGGCCGGACTGGCCATGAGCATGACGGAGTGCTGATCAGGACATCGCCGGACCGCTCAAGACGGCATGCCGGTGCTTCCACTTTATCTGCACATGGTTTCAGAATATTGTTCTGAATCGCCAGAACACGCCTGAATCATTATTGCCCAGAGCCAATTATTCTGCTAGGAGTCCATTGGCTTTGAAGCGTAATTACTGTTCTTGGGAAGTTGCCGTTTACAATTCGTGGGGAGCGAACGTGATTTCTTTCAAAAATGTAAATAAATGGTATGGGGACTTCCATGTCCTCAATAATATCAACCTCGACATACGCAAAGTCGAGGTCGTCGTCATCTGAGGGCAATACGGCTCGGGAAAGACAACCCTCATCCTAAGCATCAAAAGGCTCGAACCCATTCATGACGTCACGATCCTGGTGGACGGAATGGCCGTCTCCGACCCGACGACGAACATGACCCTGCTCCGGGCCGAGGTCGGATTCGTCTTTCAACAGTTCAACCTCTACCCGCACATGACCGTCCTGGACAACATCATCCTGGCCCCGACCATGGTCAGGCGCATGAACCGGGGCGACGCAACGGCCGTGGCCATGGACCTGCTCAAGAAGGTAGACATCCCGGACAAGGCCGGAGCCTACCCGTCCCAGCTCTCCGGCGGCCAGCAGCAGCGCGTGGCCATCGCCCGGGGACTGTCAATGCAGCCCAAGATAATGCTCTTCGACGAGCCCACGTCCGCGCTGGACCCGGAAATGATCAACGAAGTCCTTGATGTCATGAAATCCCTGGCCCGCGAGGGCATGACCATGATCTGCGTCACCCACGAGATGGGCTTTGCCCGCGAAGTGGCCGACCGCGTCATCTTCATGGACGGCGGGTTTCTCATTGAGGAGAACACCCCCGAGGAGTTCTTCAACAACCCCAAGAGCGACCGGACCAAGGATTTCCTCAGCAAGATCCTCAGCCATTAGGCATCGGATAGATACCCCGGCGGGCATCGTGCGTGCCGGGTCTTTTCGGGACGAACTCAACTGTTGAAGGAGTGGTAGATGAGAGTTCTTAAAATCACTGTTCTGGCCGCCCTGCTCGTCATGGCCGCCAGCATGGCTTACGCCGGTCCCACCTATGACCGCGTCATGGCCACCAAGGTCGTCCGGGCCGGCATGTCCAACCAGGGCATCCCCGGCGGATTCATCAACGACAAGAACGAGTGGGTCGGCTTCGACGTCGACATGGCGACCGAGATCGTCAAACGCCTCGGCGCCAAGCTCGAAAAAGTCGTCGTCAACAACAACACCCGCGTTTCCTTCGTCCAGACCGATCCGCCCAAGGTGGACATGGTCCTGGCCAACATGACCCACAAACGCGTTCGCGACGAGAAGATCGACTTCTCCATCACCTACTTCTTCGACGGCCAGAAGTTCCTGGCCAAGAAGGGCGCCGTCAAGGACGTCAAGGACCTGGCCACCATGAAGGTCGGCTCCATGCAGGGAACCACCTCCATCGTCAACGCCACCGAGTACCTGAAGAAGCTCGGCAACCCGAACCCCCAGGTCATCGGCTACGACGGTGAAATCGCCATGTTCGAGGCGCTGCGCTCCGGCCGCGTCCAGGCCATCTCCACCGACTCCACCATCCTGCTGGGCTACGCGGCCAAGGTTCCCGGCCAGTTCGAGCTGGTCGGCGACTTCATCTCCGACGAGCCTTACGGCATCGGCCTGCCCCAGGACGACTCCGCATGGCGCGACATCATCAACTTCACCATCCAGGACATGTGGAAAGATGGTACCTACATGACCATCTACAACAAGTGGTTCGGTCCCGACACCGACTACCCGTTCCCCATGACTGAGAAAATCGAGATGTGGCCCTAAGCTGATCGCTTAAGCCAAACCAGGTCCCGGAGCCTCCTGCTCCGGGACCTTTCTTCAGAGAAAAGCATGTTCAAAAGATATTTCGAGAAAACCTGGGTCCAGAACCTTACCTTGCTGGCGCTGTTCGGCTTGGTGGTCTATTATTTCGCCTTCGTCTTTGAATTCAAATACGATTTCAACTGGGCGGTATTCACAACCGAAGGCCAATACGGGCACATGGGCAAGCTCATGCTCCACGGCCTGAACCTGACCATCACGATCACGCTGTATTCCGCAGCCATCGCCC
>CAMYLL010000028.1 GCA_947259235.1 uncultured Pseudodesulfovibrio sp.
GACGGTCATCATCGCTCCCGCCTCGGGCGAGGGCAGGACCGAGCCCGACGAGCTGGCCGAACTGGTGGCTCAGGAGAGCGAGGCGGGCGGCAAGCCCAAGGAGATCGCCCGCCGGGTGGCCGCGCGGGCCGTTGGCTGGACAGCCAAAGAGGTCTATGCCACCATGCGTTCCGAATGACCCTGAAAGCGGCATATGACAAGGCTTTGGCCGGGAAATCCCTGAGCGATTCGGATATCCGCTTTCTGACGGACCTGCCTGCCGAGCGCGTGCCGGAACTCATACGTCATGCCCATGCCCTGCGTCTGGCCCGGTTCGGCGACAGGGTGGAGCTGTGCGCCATCGTCAACGCCAAGTCGGGCGGGTGCTCCGAGGACTGCTCCTTCTGCGCCCAGTCGAGCCGCAGCACTGCGGACAGCCCGCGCCATCCGCTGCTCCCGGCCCGAGACATCGCGGCCGCAGGCAGGGCGGCCAGGGAACGCGGGGCCACCCGGTTCGGCGTGGTGGCCAGCGGCAAGCGGGTGGGCGCGCGCGACCTCGCCGGATTCGCCGAGGCCGTGGGCCTGCTGGCCGGGCTGGGCCTGTCTCCCGACCTGTCGCCGGGCGTCCTCGACCAGGGGCAAGTAAAAACGTTGAAGAAGGCCGGGCTCAAGGGGTATCATCACAACCTGGAGACGTCGGCCTCGTTCTTTCCGCGCATGTGCACCACCCATGACTACGACGAGGACGTGCAGGCGGTGCGGGCCGGGGTCGCGGCCGGGCTGCATGTCTGCTGCGGAGGCATCTTCGGCATTGGCGAGAGCTGGGACGACCGGGTGGAGCTGGCCCTGCTCCTGGGTGAGCTGGGCGTGGACTCCGTGCCCATCAATTTTTTGCAGCCCATCCCCGGGACGCCCCTGGGCGGGCGCGAGCCGCTCTCAAGGAGCGAGGCCCTCAAGGTGGTGGGGCTCTACAGGTTTCTGCTGCCGGACAGGGCGCTGCGCATCTGCGGCGGACGACTGCCGGTGTTCGGCTCCGATGGCGGACCCGAACTGCTGACCTCGGGCGCGAACGGCCTGATGATCGGCGATTATCTGACGGTGCGCGGTGGCGACACGGCCTCGGACCTCGCGGCCATCCGCGCCGCCGGGCTGCGGCCGCAGGTCGTCTGAACCAATCACTCCTGAACAGGAAGGGCAGCGCCAACCATTCGGGAAGACAACAGGAAGTACATGCCCAAGGATTCTCTCCACGACCTTCACCAGCTTGTCTGGACCGCGCTCCTCGCCGCAACCATCGGGGCCGGAGCGTATCTCATCGTGCCCATCGGGCCGGTTCCGGTCTCCATGCAGCCATTCTTCGTCTTTCTGGCGGGTTATGTTCTCGGTCCCCGGCGGGGGGCCATGGCCGTGGCCCTGTATCTGCTGGCCGGAACCATCGGCCTGCCCGTGTTCGCGGGCGGGCGGTCCGGTCTGGGGCATCTCTTCGGACCCACCGGCGGCTACCTCTTCGGCTGGCTGGTCACCGCCTGGCTGTGCGGCCTGGGCCGCGACCGGGACGGCGGGCTGCCCTGGGTGCGCGGCGGCGCGTTCGGGCTGGCGGCGCTGCTCACGCTCTATGGGATGGGCGCGGCCTGGCTCAAGTTCGCCCTGGCCATGAGCTGGCACAAGGCGTGGCTGGTGGGCATCGCCCCGTTCATCCCCTGGGACGCCGTCAAGATCGTGGCCGCGCTGGCATGCGCCCGCTACCTGACGCGGCTTAGGCTGTTGCCGGGGCGCAGGTAACCCCTCAAGGACGCACGGGTATGGACCACAGCCCCACAAACCTCCGCGGCGATACCCTCGTCATGGCCTGCCTGCGCAGCTTCCTGCGCTGCTACATGGCCGGTGCGGGGTTCAACACGCGGGGCATGCAGAACATCGGGCTGGTCTACGCCATGCAGCCCGGGCTGCGGGTCATCCACACCGATCCGAAAAGCCTCAAGGCCGCCCAGAAGCGCTACGTCCGCCACTACCAGTCCCATCCCTTCTGGATGCCGTGTCTGGTGGGCATATTTCTCAACGTGGAGAGGTCCATAGCTGTGGGCCGGTTCCCGGCCACCATGCTGTCCAAGGTCAAGGACACCACGACCTACACCCTGTCCGCCCTGGGCGACTCGGTGTTTGCCGGGAGCATGCTCATCTTCTGGGCGCTGCTGACCATCTGTCTGCTGCTCTCTGACCAGCCAGAGGCGGCGCTCGCCCTGGGGGCGATCCTCTTCGCCGGGCTTCAGGGTTTCAGGATTTACACCTTTGTCTGCGGCGTGCGCCACGGCTTCCGTTTCCTGGAGCGGCTCAAGCGGTGGGACCTCATCAACTGGGGCCGCAGGATCAAGTACGCCAACGCGGCGCTGCTGCTGTGGCTGTGGGTGCTCATCTGGCCCCAGCCCTTTGACTGGGGCGAGTGGCTGATCGGAACGGGCGCGCTCATGCTCTTTGCACGGTTCGTGCGGACCGGGCTTTTGTCGCGGGTGTTCGCGGCCGCTGTTTTCGTGGTGGGGATCGAGGTCTTTCCGCAGGTCGAGCAGATGATTCGGAAATTTTTGAGCTTGTGATTATTGGTACAACCAGACATATAAAGACGTGTCAAACGAGCAGGTAGGTCATGACCGAGACGAATGAAGGCATGGATGCGGAGCAGGGGGATTTCCTCTCCCGCGAGGTGGTGGTTTCAAACGAGCACGGGCTGCACGCCCGGCCCGCGGGAAAACTCGCCCAGCGCGCTCAGGGCTTTACCGCCCGGATACGCATAGTCCATGATGAACATGAAGTGGACGCCAAGTCCATCCTTGAGGTGCTGACCCTGGCCGCAGGGCCCGGAGACGTGCTCGAAATCCGCGCCATGGGCGACGACGCCGCCCAGGCTGTCGAAGCCCTGGAAAGACTGTTTCACAAAAGGTTCGACGAATAGATGGCAGACAAGATTCTTACCGGCATTCCGGTGGCCACCGGCATAGCCATCGGCAAGGCCTTCTTCATCAATCGCAATCACAAGGCGCACCTGCCGCGACATACCGTGGCCGCCTCGCAGATGGACGAAGAGACAGGGCGTCTGCATGACGCCTTTGCCGCCGTGGAGACGGAGCTTTCCGCCATCCGAGAGCAGGTTCCGGCCGAGCTCAAGGACTACGGTCTGCTCATCGACACGCACATTCTCATGCTCAAGGACCCCAAGCTCGCCGGGGTGGCCGACGAATACATCAAGACCCTGGGCCTCAACGCGGCCTGGGCGCTGGAGAAGGCTGTCTCCGACCAGGAGATCGCCTTCGGAGCGGTGCACGACCCATACATCCGCGAGCGCATGCAGGACGTGCGCGTGGTGGCGGACAAGGTCCAGGCCAAGCTCATCGGCCGCGAAACGGACCTCTCGGCCATATCCGGCCGGGCCATCATCATGGCCCACGACCTGACCCCGGCCGATACCGTGGAGATTCAGGTGAGCAAGATCATGGGCTTTGCCACGGTGCGCGGCGGCAAGACGTCGCACACGGGCATCATGGCCCGGTCGCTGGGTATCCCGGCCCTGGTGGGCGTGGATATGCTTGAGGATTTCGTCCACGACGGCGACCTGGTCGTCATCGACGGGCTCACCGGCAAGATCGTGGTCAACCCCACCGAGTCGGAGCTGGAGGACTACAACGAGCGCGCCGCGTTCTTCGAGGACTATACCCGCAAGATCAAGCGCGGCTGCCAACTGCCCGCCGAGACCTTCGACGGCTCCCGCGTCCAGGTGCTGGCGAACATCGAACTGGTGGAGGAGGTCGCCTCCGCACTGGACAACGGCGGCGAGGGCGTGGGTCTGTACCGCACGGAATACGCCAATCTCAACCGCACCGACCTGCCCAGCGAGGACGAGCTGGCCGAGAAGTATATCGACCTGGCGGCCATCCTGTCGCCGCGCAAGGTCGTCTTCCGCACCCTGGACCTCGGGGCGGACAAGTTCATCTCCGCCTTTGGCGAGCTCAACGAGACCAACCCGGCCATGGGCCTGCGCGCCATCCGCTTCTGCCTGCGCAACCCCCAGCTCTTCAAGACCCAGCTGCGCGCCATCCTGCGTGCCTCGGCCTACGGCAACGTCTCGCTCATGTTTCCCATGATCTCCGGGGTCAAGGAGGTGCGCCAGGCCAAGGCGTGGCTGGCCCAGGCCAAGGCGGAGCTGCGCCGCGAGGGCGTGGAGTACAACCCGGACATGCCGGTGGGCATCATGATTGAGCTGCCCTCGGCGGTGATGATCGCCGAGTTCCTGGCTCATGAAGTGGATTTTTTCTCCATCGGCACCAACGACCTGATCCAGTATTCCATCGGCGTGGACCGGACCAACCACCATGTGTCCTACCTCTACCAGCCGCTGCACCCGGCCACCCTGCGAACCATCAAGCTGGTGGTTGACGCGGCCCATCAGGCGGGCATAGAAGTCTCCCTGTGCGGCGAGGTGGCCAGCGACCCGTTTTGCGTGCCCATCCTGCTGGGCATGGGCATTGATTCGCTCTCCCTGACCCCGCAGGCCATCCCGGGCATCAAGCGGATCATCCGGCAGACCAACATGCACGACTGCCGCAAGCTCCTGCGCAAGGTCCTTGAATGCCGCACGGTCAGCCGCATCAACGGCCTGGTCATGGACAACATCTTCAAGTATTTCCCGGATGAGGTCACGTTCTTCTCATCACTGCTCGAGAACGACGAAGCCCCGTCCTGATCGACCCGGAGCCGAAAGCCGCCGCAATCCCGGCGCGAAACAAGGCATCCGGCACACCCTCGCGGCCCGGCCCGGGGGCAAGGGGCCGTCCCCTCAAGGAACAAAAGAATACCAATGGCGAAAACCAAGAAATCGGCTCCCACGCCCGGCACCATCGGCACCAATAAACAGGCGCGCCGTCTTTACGAAATCCTCGAGACCTTCGAGGCGGGCATCTCCCTGCACGGCAGCGAGGTCAAGTCCCTGCGCGGCGGTCACGTCGCCTTCAAGGACGGCTATGTCCAGTTCCGCGACGGCTCCGCCTTCCTGGTGGGCGTGCATATCGCGCCCTATGACAAGGCCGGCGAGTTCGACCAGCACGACCCGGAGCGGCCGCGCCGCCTGCTGCTGCACAAGCGCGAGATACTGGCCCTGCGGGCCAAGAGCGACCAAAAGGGCCTGACCGTGGTCCCCATGAAGATGTATTTCACTCGGGGCAAGGTCAAGGTGCTCATCGGCCTGGGCAAGGGCAAGAACGTCCATTCCAAGAAACAGGACCTCAAAGACCGCGACATCGCCCGCGACACGGCCCGCCAGCTGGCCGATCACCGCTAGCCTTCAGAACACACGGCTCCTTGCGCCCATGGAAGCAGGGGCGTCTGCCACACCAATTTTGTCCGCTTGTTGATATCAAGCATCCTATGTGCTATAGCTTCTGCAAAATAGGAGGGGGCATGAAGGTGCGGACGTTGTGTGCTGTGGTTGTGGCGTCCTTTTTGCTCGCCGGTTGCGCGAGTCGTGTTTCTCAGCCGCAGGGGGCTGCGCTCATCGATCAGGTGTCGCTATCGCCTGGGCAGTATCTTGGATATCAGCCCGTTGATCCGGTTCCGGTCACATGGGTGGAGCGGTATGACAAGACCAAGGGGCAGTTCGTCCGGTGTGCATGGGAGAGTTTGTCATCGGCGGAGAAGCTGGCTCTCCTGCCGAACCAGTCCGCGCAGGTTTCGGTGCTTCGAACCGAAGAGAATGGAGAGCTCAAGTTCATGACGGCAGCGGTTTCCGGGTCGGTGGGAAGCTACACGGTCATCATGGACTACATGAAATACCGCGTAGACGATGTGTATGATGATTTCGGCCTGCAGCCGTTGGGCAACGGAAAGATTGGAGTCGGTCTCAGGATCAAGGCCGAAGTCGTCACAGCGGATGCGTCCGTCAACCTGGGCAGTCTTTTCGCGCTCGGGCTTGCCGCCAAGGCCAATCAACTGCAGGGAAACATCTCGGTCGACGTGATCGGTATTGATTCCCAGGATGTCACAGACCTTTTGCCGCTGTCTGCAAATATTGATCAGTCGTCAATTCAAGGGTCACTCCAGGCTCTTGCCTCGATCAAGGCGAAGATGTGGGATGAGACAACAGTGACGCCTCAGGTGATCGCATTTCGTCAGGCTCAGGCTGATTCCATCCCGAAGCTCAAGATGCAAATAGAAAAGAGTCAAGGAACACCAGGCAACTTATAACGCATGGTCTTTGCTTCGAGCGAGGCGTTTTGTAGGGGACGGCGAAGGGACTCCTCATCTCCCTATGGCTCTGGGCCAGGCGGCAACAAGCGAGATATACCCGATCAGACTCGATGGGCGGGCAGGGAGGAGAGTATCGCTTGCCCGCTGTGCTTGAGATTCTCCGGCCTATTCCGCCAATGGCGATTATCCCCAATATTTACCGCACGGCGTCGCGGCGTATCCTGCTCGGCCGCCCCGGGGCGCGCCAGTCATTGACACCCTTCCCGCGCAGCCGTACCTTCCCGGCATGACCGGATATGCCGCCTCCCTTACCCCGGCCCACGAGGCCTTTTTGAACGATCTCTTTCCCGGGGACGGCTGCGTTCTGACCCGGGAGGGCATGAACGCCTTTGCAACGGACGCCAGCCAGGAGCGGGCCATGCCCTGGGCCGTGGTCCGGCCCGAGTCCCGGGAGCAGGTGGCCGAGCTGCTGCGCTGGGCCCACGGCGAGCGTATGCCCATCTACGGCAGGGCGCGCGGCACGGGGCGCGTGGGCAACGCCGTGCCGTCCCTGGGCGGGGTGGTGGTGTCCATGCTGCGCATGGCGGGCGAGCCGGTGGTGGACGCTGACGATTTCGTGGCCGTGGTCCGGCCCGGAGTGGTCACCGCCGATCTCCAGGCGGCCTGTGCGGCCAAGGGGCTCTTCTATCCGCCGGACCCGGCCAGCGTGCGCATCTCGACCATCGGCGGCAACGTGGCCACCTGTGCGGGCGGCCTGCGTGCCGTCAAGTACGGCGTCACGCGGGACTGGGTGCTGGGGCTGGAGACGGTGCTGCCGGGCGGGCGCGTGCTGCGCTCGGGCGGGCGGTCCCACAAGGACGTGGTCGGGCTGGACCTGACCCGGCTCATGGTGGGCAGCAACGGCAGGCTGGGGCTGATCACCGAAATCATAGTCAAACTCATCCCCCTGCCCGAGACGTCGGCCTCGGTGCTGGTGGGGTTTGCCGACCTGCGCGCCGCCCTGGACGGGGCGCGGGCGGTCTTCCGCGCCGGGGTGCTGCCCGCCGCCTGCGAGTTCATGGACCGGGTCACCCTCGAAGCCGTGCGCCTGGGAGGGGAGGCCATCCCCCTTGCCGCGAGCGCGCAGGCCGCGCTGCTCTTCAAGCTGGACGGCACGCAGGAGGGAGTGGATGCCGAGGTCCGGCATCTGGTGAAGGCCCTCGGGCCGCTTGACCCCGTGTCCGTGGAAGTCGGGCGGGGCGAGGACGAGGGGGCTGTCTGGACCGTGCGGCGCGGCATCTCGCCCGCCGCCTTCAGGATCGCGCCCGACAAGCTGGCCGAGGACATCTCCGTGCCGCGCGGCCGCGTGGCCGAGGCGGTCGAGCGCGCCCACGAGATAGGGCGCGGGCGTGGCCTGATCGTGCTCTGCTTCGGCCATCTGGGCGACGGCAACATCCATGTCAACGTCATGTACGACGGATCGGCGGCCGGGGAGGCGGCGGCTGCGGCCGGGGCCAAGGACGAGATTTTCAGGCTGGCCGTGGCCCTAGGCGGGACCATCTCCGGCGAACATGGAACCGGGCTGACCAAGGCTTCCTTTGTGGCGGAGCAGTTGGGCCGGGACGCCATGGGGCTGATGGACGACGTCCGCCGGGTCTTCGACCCCCGCGGGATCATGAACCCGGGCAAGGGGTGGTGAGCCGTGGGCGGCGACTGCATCCTGTGCGGCAAGTGCCTTGAGGTCTGCCCGCTCCTGGCCGCCACCGGGCGCGAGGAGCTGGGGCCGCGCGCCAAGGCGGACCTGTGCGCCCTGCTGGCAGGGGACGATTCCCTGCTCCGGGGCGAGGACGCGGCCCGGCTGGCCGGGCTGTGCCTGGGGTGCGGTCGGTGTCGGAAGGTCTGCTCCCAGGGGGTGGATGTGCCCGGGCTGGTGGCCGCCCTGCGGGGCGCGCACCCGGACTTCAGGGGATGGCTGTGGAAGACATGGCTGACCCATGCCCGGGAGCTGTGGGCGGCCGGTTCCACTGCGGCCCGGCTCATCCCGGGGCGGTGGCGGCCGGAAAAGCTCGGCCCCCTGCTCAAGATGCTGGCAGGGCTCAAGGGCGGGCCGGGGCTTGACCCGTTCCTGACGCCGACGACATTTCCCGATACCCACCGGGGCAGCAAGGTGCTTTTCTTCGCGGGCTGCACGGCCACCCATGTGCAGAGGCGCTGGCTTGCGGCGGCCCTGGAGCTGCTGGACGGGCTGGGGGTGGAGGTGCTCCCCGGGGACTTCGGCTGCTGCGGGGGCGGGCTGAAGGCCGCCGGATTTGCGGCCGAGGCCGGGGATATGGCCGCGCGAAATTTCGAGGTATGGCGGGCGGCGGGCAGGCCCGGGGTGGTCACCCTGTGCGCGTCCTGCCTGTCCGGGCTGGCCGCCGCAGGCGAGATGCTTTCCGGCGACGAGGCGGACGCCTGGGCGGGCGCGCTGACACCGCTGTCCACGCTGGTCCGGTCCGTGTCCTTCCGGCTTTCGGACGATGCGCCGGAGCGGGTGGGTTACCACCGCCCCTGCCATGCGGACGCGGGAGATTCTGATTTCCTGCTGCTGCGCGAGGCGCTGGGCGAGCGGCTCGTCGCGGCCACGGACAAGGAGTGTTGCGGCTTTGGCGGCGTCATGCGCCTGGCCCGGCCGGGGCTGGGCGATCAGGTCAACGGCCGCTGCTGGGAGCGCCTGGGCGTGGCGGCGACGGTGCTCACCGGGTGCTCGGCCTGCGCGGCCCAGCTGACGGCCACCGCGCCCGACGGAGTGCGCGTGGGACATTGGCTGGAGGCCGTGGGCTGAGGGGCGCCCCCTGGCGCGTGCATCGACTTGCACGCCCTTTGACTGCCCGCCCCTTTGTGCTAAGAAAAGGCCCGCCGGGAAACATGGCCCGGTTTCATTGACTTTGCCGAATCGGAATATATGTTTGACGATGCCCGCTTTTTGCCCCGGGAGAGCGCGGTTTGCATAAGACGTTTTCAGGAGACCATCCAGCATGCTCAAATTTCTCTTCGGTTCCAAGAACGACCGCTATCTGAAGAAGCTCGATCCCATCATAGAGCGGATCAACGCCCTGGCTCCGGAGATGGAAGCCCTGGCCGACAGCGACTTTCCCGTCAAGATCGCCCAGTGGAAGGCCCAGGTGGCCGCAGACGAGAAGACCCTGGACGACCTGCTGCCCGAGTGCTTCGCCCTGGTGCGCGAGGCGGGCCAGCGCGCCTTTGACCCGCCCATGCGTCACTTCGACGTCCAGCTCATCGGCGGCTGCGTGCTCCACGAGGGCAAGATTGCGGAGATGAAGACCGGCGAGGGCAAGACCCTGGTGGCCACCCTGCCCGTGGTGCTCAACGCGCTCTCCGGCAAGGGAGTGCACGTCATCACGGTCAACGACTACCTGGCCAGCCGCGACGCCGAGTGGATGGGCCAGCTCTATTCCTTCCTCGGCCTGAGCGTGGGCGTCGTGGTCCACGGCATCTCCGAAAAGGAGCGCCAGGACGCCTACCGCGCGGACATCACCTACGGAACCAACAACGAGTTCGGGTTCGACTACCTGCGCGACAACATGAAATTCTACAAGGAGACGCTGGTCCAGCGTCCCCTCAATTTCGCCATCGTCGACGAGGTGGACTCCATCCTCATTGACGAGGCGCGGACCCCGCTGATCATCTCCGGCCCGGGCGAGAAATCCTCCGGCCTCTACCGCCGCGTGGACGCCATTGTGCCGGACCTGATCAAGTCCTCGCCCACGGACCCGGAGGACAAGAACGCCATCCCCGACGGCGACTTCGTCCTCGACGAGAAGACCAAATCCATCACCCTGACCGACGCGGGCGTGGAAAAGATCGAGGGAATGCTCGGGGTGGACAACCTCTTTGACCCCCAGCACATCTCGCTCCAGCACCATGTGCTCCAGGCGGTCAAGGCGCACCATTGCTTCCTTCGGGACGTTGAGTACATCGTCAAGGACGATCAGGTGGTGCTGGTGGACGAGTTCACAGGCCGCCTGATGCCGGGGCGTCGCCTGTCAGACGGGCTGCACCAGGCCATCGAGGCCAAGGAGAAGGTCAAGGTCGAGGCCGAGAACCAGACCCTGGCCTCCATCACCTTCCAGAACTATTTCCGCATGTACGACAAGCTGGCGGGCATGACCGGTACGGCCGATACCGAGGCCGTGGAGTTCAAGCAGATCTACAACCTCGACGTGGTGGTCATCCCCACCCACAGGCCCATGGTCCGCAAGGACAACCCCGACGCCATCTACAAGACCCAGGTGCAGAAGTACGAGGCCATTGCCGACGATATTGCCGACTGTCACCATCGCGGCCAGCCCACCCTGGTGGGCACGGTGTCCATCGAGAAGTCCGAGTTGCTCTCCCGCCTGCTCAAGAAAAAGCGAATTCCCCACAGCGTGCTCAACGCCAAGCAGCACGAGATGGAGGCCGAGATTGTGGCCGAGGCCGGACACGCCGGCAAGGTGACCATCGCCACCAACATGGCCGGTCGCGGTACGGATATCAAGCTGGGCGAGGGCGTGCGCGAGCTGGGCGGCCTGCACATCATCGGTACCGAGCGCCACGAATCGCGGCGCATCGACAACCAGCTGCGCGGCCGCGCCGGACGCCAGGGCGACCCGGGCTCGTCCCGCTTCTACCTCGCCCTGGACGACGACCTCATGCGTCTGTTCGGTTCCGACCGGCTCACCGCCATCATGGACAAGCTCGGCCTCGAAGACGGCATGGCCATCGAGAACAAGATGGTCTCCAACGCCATCGAGAAATCCCAGACCCGCGTCGAGGCCCATCATTTCGAGATACGCAAGCAGTTGCTGGAATATGACGACGTCATGAACCAGCAGCGCGAGGTGGTCTATTCCCTGCGCCGCGACCTGATGCTCTCCGAGGAAGTGGACGACATCGCCCGCGAGTACGCCATCGACCTGCTCGAAGAAATTCTGGAACCCGCCCTGGATGCCAAGACCCACGAGCAGGAGCTGGTGGATTCCGTCCGCGCCCGGCTGGAGGCGGTCTTCAACTTCGAGCGGTTCGAGGCGTGGCAGGAGATCGAGCTGCCCACCCGCGAACAGGCCGAAGCCTGGGTGGACGACATCTTCGCCTATCTGCGCGCCTCCACCGGCGACCACTATCAGGAGGTCCTGCGCTACTTCCTCCTCGACTGTCTGGACCGCAACTGGAAGGAGCACCTGCTCAGCATGGACCACCTGCGCGACGGCATCGGCCTGCGCGGCTACGGCCAGAAGGACCCCAAGCAGGAGTACAAGCGCGAGGGCTTCGAGCTCTTCACCGAGCTGATCTACACCATCAAGGAAAACGTCATCCGCGCCTTTTCCCACCTGCGCATCCAGGCGGAGGTCAAGGACGACGAGTTCCAGCACGAGCAGTCCGACGACCTGGAATACAAGGGGTCCGATGCGGACGGCGACAAGAAGCCGGCCCCGGTCAAACGCGCCGAGCCCAAGGTCTCCAGAAACGCCGCCTGCCCCTGCGGATCGGGCAAGAAATACAAGAAGTGCTGCGGCTCCTAGCCTGCGGCTGAAGGCATACGGAACGCATCAGGGCCGATCTCCGAAGGGAGGTCGGCCTTTTCTCTGCCGGATCAACCCGCGTCTGTTTTCATGCCGACGAACCAGTTGCCATGAGGCGGCCTGAGCCGGTAGAGAGGGGAGTCATGCGGTACATCCTCGCCATTCTTCTCTGTCTTTTCGTCTGCGTCCGGCCCGTGTTCGGTGCGGACGCGGTCATGTCTCCCGCGCCGGAGTTCCTGCTCACCGAGGATGACGACGGGGGCGACGGGCTGCGCCTGGACGCCGAGGCCAGCTATGTGGGCGAGGCGGACTTTACCAACGGGCTGGGCAGCGTCAGCGTGCTGCGCACCACCCTGGCTGCCGAGTATTCCATGTTCCGCCTTTCCTACGGCCTGTCGCGGTTCATCTGGGAGGACAAGGGCCAGGTGCGGTTCGCCCGGGGGGACAAGGCGCCGTGGGAGAATCTGCACGACGTCACGCTCCAGGCCCGCGTGCTCGACAACTCGCTGGGCGGCGGTTGGCGCTACTGGCTGAGCGGGGAGCTGTCCTCGTCTTTTGAGGCGGATTTTCCCGGCGCGGTGGGCGCGGGCCTTGACGGCGGCGTGGCCTACGAGTTTCTGGACGGCTGGATGATAGGGTTCACGGGCAAGACCATCCTCCTGAGCGCCCTGCGCGACGATCTGCTGGGGGATATCGAAGTGGGGGTGGCTCTGGCCGTCTCCCAGAAGGCGGTGCGGCGCGCGCTCAAGAGCCTGGGGCTGGCCCGGATGATGGGTGACGGCAGCGAGAAAATCGGCTTCAGCGTGGCTTTCTCAGGGGCGGACAAGACCTATAGGCTGGCCCCGGACAGCCCGGTGCGCAGGAACGGCTATCTCGGGTTGGTGCGCTCCAAGGTGGGCGCCTACCTGAACTACCGCAACGACGAGCACCTGACCTTCACCATCGGCCCGGAATACAACTACGCGCGCAAGTACAAGCTCTACGATTCGAGCGGCGCGCTCTCCTCGTCCCATCGGCTCGACGACGCCTTCGGCGGCTCCTGCCGCCTCATGTGGGCCTTCTGACGGACCGGGCTAGCCTTGCGCGGCCAGAACCTCGCTCTTGACGGTCTCTATGCGGCGGTTGGCCTCGGCCATGGCCATGGTGTGCCCGGCCAGGACCTTGGCGGCCATGGTCCAGACTTCGAGCATCTCGTCCCTGGACAGGCCGTACCCCTTGGAGTTGATGTAGGTCTCCATGGAGGCCTGGTCCGTGAGGGTCATGGCCTCGGAGAGCATGGCCGGATTGCTCATGACGTCGTTCACCAGTCTGGAGAGTTCGTCTTTGCTCATGTCGCGCCTCCCGTGAGTGCTTGGTTGTTCGTCTTCGCTCTATTCCACCTTGACGCAGGCCACGCTGTTCTTGGGCGATCCCTCGACCACGCGGTCGCTGTAGACCATGTAGACCAGGACGTTGCGCTTCTTGTCGTAGAAGCGGATCACCTGCATGGACTTGAAGATGAGCGAAGTGCTTTTCTTGAAGACCCTCTCGCCGTCCCGCTTGCCGCTTTTGATGTCCTCGGGAACCGTGATGGGGCCGGTGCGGATGCACTCGATGGACGCGTCCGACGGGTCTTCGGCCACGCCGAGCATGCCCTTGACCCCGCCCTTGCGCGCCCGGCTCAGGTAGCAGGTCACCCCCTGGATGTCCGGGTCGTCGAAGGCCTCCACCACGATGTCGTCGTCGCGGGAGAGCATGTGGAATACGGTGTCCACTGTGCCGATGACCTCTGCCGCCGCAGGGGCGGGAGCGATCAGGCCCAGGGATACGGCGAGGAAGAGCCCGGCGAGGGCGGTCCCCGGCGACCGGCGGCGCAGGTTCGAGAGAAAGTCTAGATTATGCATGGTCACTCTGTACCAAGGAGCGGAAGGGAAGGCAAGGGATGGCCGCCCGCCCGGGATCAGGAGCGGAAGATGAAGTAGACCGCGCCCAGCAGGCACAGCGACGCCCACAGGTAGTCCCACTTGAGGGGCTGGTCCATGTACAGGATGCAAAAGGGCGCGAACACGGCCAGGGCGAGCACTTCCTGCATGACCTTGAGCTGCGGCAGGGTCAGGGTGGTGTAGCCCAGCCTGTTGGCCGGAACCTGGATCATGTATTCGAAGAGGGCTATGCCCCAGCTCAGAAGGGCGGCAATGTACCAGGGGCGCTGGTTCAGCTCCTTGAGATGGGCGTACCAGGCAAAGGTCATGAAGACGTTGGAGGCCGTCAGCAGCAGCGCGGTCAAAAGCGGAATTCTCATTATCTTCCCCTCATGCGAAGCGGGTCGTCGCAAACGGACGGCGGACAATATGGCAAGTCGGCCCGGGCGTCCACTGTTTACGTACGGGCCGGGGGGGAGCGCGCACCGGCTCCGTTGCGCGCCTCATGCCCCCAAATCACTCGACGGACCGGGGGAGCGCGTGTTAAGAACGCGCAAAAAGAGGGGGGCTTTCCGGTTTCCTTCTTTTTCCCGCCCGGCACCTTGACCATGTTGGTCCAGGCCATTTCCCACCGGGCGGTTTTTTGTTCAATCATTGGAGGATCGGCATGGACAAGTATCAGAAGCAGGCCTTGCAGGTCGCCAAGGAAGTGGTGATCAAGTTCATCGAGGTCGGGCGCATCTCGCCAGCAACTTCGGTCAGAACTTCGACGTGATCTACAAAGACGTCATGCGCACCATCACCGGCGTCACCGCGGGCGACGGCTCCCGCGAGGAAGAGCTGGCGGCCATAGAGGACGACGACGTCGTGGAGCAGGGCGAATAAATGGCCGGCAGCGAGTGCCGGTCCGCCACCGGAGCACAGA
>CAMYLL010000029.1 GCA_947259235.1 uncultured Pseudodesulfovibrio sp.
GCGGGAGTGCCGGGAAACAGCGGCCCTGGTTCGGGGCCGAACTCCGGAGCGGATTTGGCGATATTCAGAATGGCGTCAAGGTCGAGCCACTCTTCAGCCATCAGGGCCAGAGCATCCAGAGCGGCCTCTTCACCTCCGCCGGACGCGAATTCCTGATCCGAGAGCAGCCCCATATGGCGCTCGGGAATGGGGTTTTCCAAAATTTTGGGGAGAGCACCCAGAACAGGGATGCCCGTGTGCTCTTCTATGCTGCGCCTGAGCACCTCTCGGTGGCGCTCGCCTGCTGTGCGGTTGAGGATGACACCGGCGAGATTGAGCCCGGGTTCGAACCCTGCACACCCCTGGATTATGGCGGCAACGGTCCGGGTCATCTTGGTACAGTCTATGGTCAGGATGACCGGGGCGTCGAGCTTGCGGGCCAGTTCCGCCGTGGAGCAGGAGCCGAATTCATCCTTGCCGTCGAAGAGCCCGCGATTACCCTCTATCAGGCCCAGGTCCTTGTCGCGGGACCGATGCCAGAAAAGCGAGCGAATCGTCTCTTCACTGTGAAAATAGGGGTCAAGATTGGTGCAGTCGCCACCTGTGGCCAGCCCGAGCCAGCGGGCGTCGATATAGTCAGGCCCCTTCTTGAAGGGAGCGACACGCAGGTTCCGACGGCTGAAGGCGCGGGCAAGAGCCAGGGAGACAATGGTCTTCCCCGTGCCGCCCGAGAGACCGGCCAATATGAGTCGCGGGATGTGGTGTTGCACAGGCTGCCGCTTGGACTGACGTTGAATCAAGAAAAGCCTTGCCCACCGAGAGACGGGCAAGGCCTTGTTGACATGCAGGGAGCGAAGTTTAGCTTTCGCCCTCGGAAGCAGCCTGCTTGCCGGCGCCGGCCAGGCCGTACATGGTGGTGGACCCGGAGGACCAGAACACCATTTTCTCTTCCTGAACCAGCTTGGTCAAGATCTTCTTGACATCACGGGTCTTCTCATCGGGGAAGAGCTTGGTGAAGTCGTTGAAGTAGAACTTGGACTTGCTGCCGGACTTGCTTTCGCAAAATTTGATGATTTCAGCTTTTGCAGCTTCGGGATCGAGTACCATGACGGACTCCTTTTGTTTATAAAACCGGGGTACGGCAAAAGCCGTACCCCGGAACATAGCTATTCTACCACTTGAACTGAGAGGTCTGACGCCAAGTGTAGTATGCCGGATCGCGGAAGTCATCAATCAGATGAGAGGTGAATTCCAGGTCGCATTTCTCGAAGAAACGCTCCCAGCCAATACGGGTGGCCCAGTCGCCCAGGCGCTCGTACTTGTTGGCATCGGCGGCGTAGGTGTCCAGGATCTTCTTGATCACCTTGGTCATCGTGGGCCAGCGGGGCGGCTCGTTCGGGACGAAGGGAACAACGACCTTGGAGAAGGCCGGCTTCGAGATACGGTTGGAGATCTTGCCGCCAACCATGATGGCGATACCGTCGCCTTCACCGTCGGACAGGGGCAGGGAGGGGCACATGGTGTAGCAGTTGCCACAGAACATGCAGCGCTCTTCCTTAATGGCGACGGTCTTGAAGGTCTTACCGTCGATCTCAACCTTGGACGGGCGAACGGCGCCGGTGGGGCACGCAGAAACGGCCAACGGGATTTCGCACAGGTTGTCCAGGTACTCGTGGTCGATCAGCGGCGGCTTGCGGTGGATGCCCAGGATGGCGATGTCGGAGCAATGCACCGCGCCGCACATGTTCAGGCAGCAAGCCATGGAGATGCGAACCGGAGCAGGCAGCTTCATGGACTCGAAGTCGTCGAAGACGGCGTCCATGGTCGCTTTAACGGTACCGGAAGCGTCGGTGGCCGGGGTGTGGCAGTGGACCCAACCCTGGGTGTGGACGATGTTGGTAACGGAAGCACCGGTGCCGCCAACGGGGAACTTGCAGGAACCACCGGGGAACTTCTGGCCGTTGAGGTAGGCCTTCAGGTCCAGAGCGGCCTGCTTGTCTTCGAGGATGAACTCGATGTTGTTACGGGTGGTGAAACGCAGGTGGCCGCCGGCGAACTTGTCGGCGATCTCACAGATTTCACGCACGTGGGACACGGTGATCAGACGGGCGGAACCGCAGCGGACGGTGTAGGCCTTGTCGCCGGAAAAGGCGGTATGGCACAGGACGCCCGGCTCAAGGATCTCGTGGTAATCCCACTGGCCGAAGTTTTTCTTGATGACCGGGGGCAGGTACTCGCCGAAGTGACGAGGACCGATGTCAGAAATCCGATTTTCCATCGGTTTGTCGGGATTGTATCCGGAAGAAATGAAAGCCATGTTGTTTTCCTCCAATATTTAGCGCTGGTGGCGTTTACGGAATGCGGCGAGATCGCGGTCCCAACCACCCTCGACGTCTTCTGCCTTCCAGAAGATGTAGGGGTTGTGGCGGGGCTCCTGAACGTGGCGGGGATCAGCGGCGATGCCGGCGGCGTCAGCCAGGGCAGCGAAGCCGAGACGCTTCATGGTCTCACCGATACGCTCGCGGTTCTTGCCTTCTTCCATCCACCAGTCCCAAATACCTTCGATCAGATCTTTGATGGACTGGTAGTCGTCGTCCTTGTTGACTTCCATGAAGGGCACCAGCAGGGAACCCATCTGGGGGCCGTCAAGGATAGGCGCCTTGGCACCGCAGAAGATGGACACGCCGCGATCGTCACCGATCTTGAGGGCCTGAGGCATGGTGTTGATGCAGTGCATGCAACGGACGCATTCCTTGTGATCCATGGTCAGCTTGCCGCCCTCGTAGGTCAGGCAATTGGACGGGCACAGGTCCACAACTTCCTTCTGGATGTCGAACTTGCCCCAGTCACGACCGGCGTGGGCGCCAGCGTTGGGAGCAATCTCACCACCGACGTAGGCGGCAACGACTTCCTGATTGATCTTGATGGGGCCCTTGAAGGTGCCGAGGAAGCCGAGGTCGGAGCGGGCAATAGCGGCCACGCAGCCGTTGGGGCAACCGTCGAACTTGAACTTGAACTTGTAGGGGAAGGCCGGGCGATGCAGCTCGTCCTGGTATTCCTGGGTCAGGTTGTAGCAGAGCTCCTGGGCGTCGTAGCATGCGTATTCGCAGCGGGACATGCCCATGCAGGAGGCGGGGGTACGCAGGTTGGAGCCGGAACCACCGAGGTCGTTCTCGAGATTGTGGGTCAGTTCCCAGAAAATCTCTTCCAGCTGCGGGGTGGACGTGCCAAGCAGGACGATGTCGCCGGTGGCGCCATGCATGTTGGTCAGACCGGAACCGCGGAGTTCCCAGATGTCCATGATGCTGTTCAGGAACTTGCTGGAGTACCACATGCCCATGGGCTGGGCCACACGGACGGTGTGAAAGTGAGCAACGCCGGGGAACATCTGGGGCTGGTCACAGTAACGGCCGATAACGCCGCCGCCGTAACCGAAAACGCCGACGATGCCGCCGTGCTTCCAGTGAGTCTCACCGTCGGTGTAGGACATCTCGAGAACGCCGAGCAAGTCATCAGGGCAGTCCGCTGCTATCTGATATTCAATGCCCTTTTCATTCTTTGCGCGAGATGCTGCCTCCTGTTTGATGTCGGATACGAAGCTGGGCCACGGGCCGCTTTCCAGCTGATCCAACAGAGGAGTTTTGTGTTTCGCCATTCCCTTAACCTCCATTGTTTGATTAAGATGTTGCCATCAACCATTCTAATCCGGGCCGGCTCATGTTCTATACTTGATCATCCAGAGCCCGGATGCCTTTGCTACATTACGCGAAATATCGCTGAACCACGACGCATGCGCCGGTATTCACAAGGTATGCAGGGTTGTCAATGTACTGGACGCATCGGTTTTGTGTCAACCGCTAATTGCCCAAAACATCTTGCCAATCCTCGCTATGCAGGCCCCAAAGCCCGCCCCGCCGGAACTGCTCCGTCTCTTTTCGGCCGCATGCGCGGCGTGCAGTGGATCTGTACCGTCGGCAGGATATGATTCCTTTTCAGAGATACCCGAAAAGGATTTCAGGAGCAACACAAACTTGGGAAGCAATGACTCCCATGTCATATTTATAACCACGCAATCCACGCCGCACTCTCCAGACGAACTTGCACAAATCCGCAAGGAGTTGTATCGACCCCGAACCAGACAACGCCGGGTTCGAGTCCGGCCCAAGCACACGGAAACCATACGCATGACCACACACGCCACGTGCAAACGATGCGGCGACTGCTGCCGCAACGGAGGCCCGGCCCTTCACCGTCAGGACCTCCCCCTCATCGAGGACGGAACCATCCCCCTGGCGGATATAGTCACCCTGCGCCCGGGCGAACGCGCATACGACCAGCCCGCGCAGAGCATCCTACCCTTGACCGCCGAGATTCTCAAGATCAAGGGACGCGACAACACCTGGACCTGCAAGTACTACAGCCCGGAAGGGCGCGCCTGCGGCATGTACGACAAGCGGCCTGTCGAATGCGTGATGCTGTTTTGCGGCGACATAGAGCCCATCGCGGCCATGTATGACAAGGACCGTCTGACCAGGGCGGACCTGCTCCCGGCAGGACACCCCCTGCTGGAGCTCGTGGCCGAGCACGATACGAAATGCTCGCCGCAGGCCATGGAAGAAACCGCCAAAAAAGCCCGCGACGGGGACACCGATGCAGGCCAGGCCCTCAAGGAGATGGTGGTTTTCGACATGGAGGTCCGTCGCATGGTAGCCGAGAAAGCCGGTATGCAGGCCGATTTCAACGAGTTTCTGTTCGGCAGGCCGCTTCGGGCTCTGCTGCGCACGATGAACATCAACGTCTACGAAGTGGGTGGCTCCATCCGCTTCGGCTTCGATATGGGAGGCAAATAATGAAAGACAAACGCGGCATTTACTATATCCCGTCCCTGCAGAACCCCGATGTGCGCATGTACGTGCGCGACAATGAAGGCGCTATCGAGTTCAGGCTCTACAACCCGACCGAACCCATCATCTGGGAAAAGCATCAATGGGTTCCCTACGACGCCATCCTTCAGGCCGCCGAAATGTTCAAGGCCCGCGGCACCGACCGCAACCCGCTGGCCCTCTACGACATGGACATCGCCAAGAAGCTGCTGTCGGACAGCTGAGGCAGCAGAATTTCGTCGGGCGTCCCCTGCACCGCCCTGCGGGCGTTAAAGCCGGATGACGAGGGAGGCTACCACTTTATGCCCCGGAAGATGATCTCTTCCCGGATGTTGTCCCGGTAGCCTTCTACCAATTCGAAGAGGGAGTGCACACTCTCGTCGGTCAGGTAGTGAGGTTTCACTCCCAATTCCACGAGCCCCTGATATGTGGGGTTGTAGTAGTGCGATTCAGCCTCGCAGCGAGGATTCTCCAGTTGCTGAATCGACACGGGATGGCCGCGCTGACAGCCGACCCTGTGCACGATTTCAGCGATCTCGTTCACTGAGAACGTCTCCATTATCTGGTTGTATATCGTCAGCTCGCCTGGCTCAGGCGGGTTTTCGACAGCCGCCAGAACACACTGAAGCGTATCCCGGATATCCAGATAGCCCCGCGTCTGCCCCCCCGCCCCGTAGACCGTCAGCGGGTGACCGACCACCGCCTGGGTGATGAAGCGGTTTATCAGAGTCCCGAAAATCTCATCATAATTGAAAATGGTCTTGAAGCGGGGGTCGATCCGGATCTCCTCTGTTTCCAGCCCGTACACAGGTCCTTGCATCAAATCAGTAACGCGAAGCCCCCACATGCGCACGCCGAACCACATCAGGTCCGTGTCCATGATCTTCGAGGTGTGATATATGGAGCTGGCCTGACGAGGATAGAGAAAGGTATCCCTGCGCCCTTTGTGCTCGATTTCTATCCACCCCTCCTCGATGTCGATGTTGGGAGTGCCATACTCGCCCATGGTCCCCAGCTTGACTATATGCACTCCCCTGCAAAAATCGCGAACGGCAAACAGCAGATTGTTGGTCACGCGAAGATTGTTGCTCAGCGTAATGTCGGCATGCTTGTAGTCCATGAGCGAATACGGAGCCGAAGGCTGTTCCGCATAATGGATTATCACATCCGGCAGGCCAGTATAGGATTCATCGACGCACCACTTGTAGTCGATGGCATCAGGTTGAAAGAGGGAACGCATTACCTCCGGGTCCGACAGATCGCCTATGACGACCTTGATCTCCTTCCCGGTTTTCTCGTGCCAGATTCTGGCCCGCTCCTCCAGGGACAGGACAGGGTAGAGCATCTCCGCATCCAGCTCACGGCAGGCGTCCCTGCGGAAGTAATTGTCCACGGCAGTCACTTCATACCCGAGACGGGAAAAACGCATTGCCGTCGGCCACCCAAGGTATCCGTCAGCTCCTAGAATGAGTATGTGCATTGCGCTCACTGGTCTCCACAAAAAAGCAGATTGTTACGCTGCAGAAAATCAAGAATCTCCGCCTTGGAAAGGCGCGGCTCCGTTTCAGAGATGTACGGGTTCTTCACCTCGCCCGGGAGCATCCCGGGATACTGGTAGGAAATCCCCTTGAAGTTGGGCAAAAACGCAGGCTTCACCGCAAAATACCGCTCCAACTCGACAGCTCTTCCGGTTTCCTCGTTGGTCATGAGTTCTTCGTACATTTTCTCGCCCGGCTTGGCGCCGATAATCCTTACAGCGATATCTTCCGGCTTGAACCCATAGTGCGGTGCAAGCTCTATGCGCATAACGTCAGCCAGATCACTGATGTTGAGGACCGGCATCTTCGTGACAAAGACCTCGCCGCCACAGACAAGGGATGCGGTATCGACAACGAGCCTGACAGCCTCGCTCACCGACATGATGAAGCGCGTCATCGCGGGGTGCGTCAGCGTTATTGGCCCGCCCTTGCGGATTTGCTCCCGGAAAAGGGGTATTACCGAGCCTCGCGAACCCAGCACGTTGCCGAACCGGGTGGAGGCAAAGATCGTTTTCGTATTGTCCACATTGGCCGCGGACATGAGCCGTTCGCCCATGAGCTTCGAGGACCCCATGACGTTGGTGGGGTTTACCGCCTTGTCCGAGCTGGTGAAGATCACCTTCCCAATCTCGTTCGCCCGGGCCGCCTGAACAATATTTCTGCATCCGATGATGTTCGTCTGCACCGCCTCGAAGGGGGACTGTTCGCACAGGATGACATGCTTCAGCGCCGCCACGTGAAAAAGAACGTCGACACCGCGCAAGCGTCGAATCATGGTTTCCTGGTCCCGGATGTCTGACAGGAGGAAGGTATTCCTCCCGCGGTCACGATACTGCTCGGACAAAATGAACAATTCGCTCTCGTTATTATCAAGGACCGTCAATTGGCCTACGGAGTGCCGTTCTATCAGCTGGCTGACAAGTTCGCGCCCGACAGTACCGCACCCACCCGTGACCGCCACGTGCAATTGACTGAAATCAATCCCATTAGTCTCTATCATACTCACTTCCCGCAACAATTGATTGATGGCAGAAACAGTTCCGCGTCAACGAAAAGCTCTCAACGCTCCAACAGACGATACCACCCGAACACAAAATCCCGCAACGAGCCGGAAGCCTGTCATCGACACGGCATGGCTCGAGACAAAACCCTGTTTCATTCGGCCGGAACACATCTGCTCTCGCAGATTCCTCTCCATGAAGCAACTCCGCAGTTATGAAATCACTGCATTCTCTGGGTTGCATGACGCTTATGGATCCGAACACACCTCCTTTCGCCGGGAAATTTTCCTGACACGCGACGAAAGAACAGGAGCTTCCCCTATTGCTCTCTCCCGGCACGTGTGGTCTTTGTTTCTTAACGATTCTGACGGATCCCGTCGGAATCTCCCCCGAAAGGCCCTGGTCACCGCCACAGGGCCTTTCTTCTTTATTTTCCCGTCAATCCGTTGATGACGGAACGCAGCACAAACCATGCGTTGGCCGGTCGTTCGCCCACGCGGCGGACGGCGTACGGCCACCAGTTCTCGCCAAAGGGCAGATACAGGCGCAAAGCAATCCCCTGCTCCACCAGGGCGCGCTGATACCCCGGCCTGACGCCCAGCAGCATCTCCACCTCCCACTGATCCCGGGTCCAGCCGTTTTTCCCGGCCAGATCGGCCCCGTGACCGATCATGACGTGGTCGTGGGTTCCGAGCACCGGATAAACGCCCCGCTCTCTGGCCTCAGTGGAAAAAAGCGTCTCCACGGCCTCCCGGTAGGCCGCGTCCCTGGCCGCCCGCCCCTGAACCGCCACAGCCGGGCCCTCGGCAAAGGCGCCCTTGACCAGCCGGACCATGGCCCCGTCCGCCACGAGCCGGCGGAGGTCATCCCCGGTCCGATGCAGGCAGGATTGCACCGTGACCGCCACGGGCAGCCCGGCCGAACGCAGGTCATGGTACAGCGCCAGGGTCCTGTCCGTGACCGAGGAATCCTCCATGTCGAGCATGACCACGTTGCGCCCGGTTCCAGGCAGCCCGGCCACGGCCTCTGCCAGTGCCCGCACGTTCTCGCGACAGACGTCCCAGGAAATCATGGCCCCCACCTGGGTCGGGTCCACGGACAGGTGCACGTCAAGCCCCGCATGGGCCAACGCGGGACCGACAGTGACAAGCTCGGCCGCATTTCGCCGGACGAGTTCCGGGTCACGGACGTATTCTCCGAGAAAAAACAGCGAGGCGGACACGCCCCTGCCTCGGAGCGTTGCGGCCCGCCCAACGCAGGCCTCCCCGTCAACGCCGCCAACGAACAGACGCGAAAACGCGTCCATGCAGCGCGTTCCCTGCATGCCCTTTGTCACCCGCTCGCTCCGGGCCAGCCCGATCATCGCCTTCTGCCACAGTCTCATGGTCGCCTCCTTGGTTGAGAGGACCGTGTAGCCCGGACGACAACTGCCTGTATGGTATGAAATTGCTCGGGAGAGAGTCAGCCTGAGGCTCCGGCCTGATACTGCCGGGGCGTGGCTCCGGTGAATTGCCGGAATATCCTGGTGAAGTGGCTCTGGTCCGCAAACCCGACCTCGGCGGCCACCCGGCTGATGGGCTCGCCCAGGGCCAGCAGCTCCTTGCCCCGGGCCACACGCAGCTGGTTCTGGTAGGCATGGGGCGGCAACCCCGCCTCGCGGCTGAACAGACGCAGCAGGTGATAGCGGCTGACGCCCGCCAGCCGGGACAGGTCGTCCAGACTGACCTTGTCCGCCAAATGGGCCGCGAGGTGAGCGCGCACCTGCTCGGCCACCCTCTCGCCCGGCTGATATTCGTCCGGCGTTTCACCGGCATACGGGATCAACCGCCCGTGCCGCGTCAGCAGATCCGCCAGCCCCTGCACCAGCCGGGACTGCTTCTCCAGCCGGTCGGCGTTTTTGAGCACCGCGCCGTGCAGTGCGCGCCATGTGGCGAACAAAGGAGCATCGTCTATGACCGGGCCGGAAAACATGGGAACCACCTCTGCCGCGCCGCGCCCCAGGACCTCGGCGGCAACGTCCTCAAGCAGCGGCGGGGCCACGTAAAACATGCGGTAGCTCATGCAGGAGGCCGGATCGGGATTGCAGGCATGCACGGCCCCAGGGGGGATGAGGGCTATCTGTCGGGCCGCTGCATCGTGGTGCTCGCCCTCCAGGAAAAACGTCGTGCGCCCCGACTCGATCAGCCCCACGGACCAGGCGTCATGCGTGTGCCTGCAAAACGCCTCCTCGGTGTAGCGGGAGAAACGGATTTCGACCCCGGGCAGATCGGGATCGCGCCAGAAGCGCACCTGTGCATTGGCGGGAGGCCTGCCCATCATCGCCCTCCGGGGTGCAGAGCGGACGAGGAACGGCTCCCCGCAACGGACGGCTTCCCCATATCCCCGCGCCCTCTAGAAGCAGACCCAGAGGGCCGCGCCGGAAAGCTGATGGAAGACCGTGCGGGCCACGGACCCCACGAAGATCTTGTCCCACAGGCTGCGGCCCCTGCCGGAGCTGCCGATGGCCACGGCCGCGTAGCCGCCCGCGTTGTATTCGGCTTCGATAATCCGGGCCGGGTTGGTCCCCGGGCGGATGGTCCTGATGATCCGGTCCGGCGGCATGCCCGCCTCGACGAGCATCTCCACTGCCCGTCCGGTGACGGCCTCGGCCTCGGCTGCACACTTGTCTCCCTCGGGGCAGACGTGGAACACGGTCACGGTATGACCCGGCTCGCTGGCGAGCATGAAGCCCACATGATCCGTGATGCGATCCGAAGGGGGTGAACCGTCCACGCACAGGAGCACGTTCTTGCGGCCCGGCTCGGGCAGGCGGCATATCCACAAGGGAAAGCTGATGGCGTTGTGGAGTTCCTCGATCAAGTCGCGCGACACGGACTTGTCCAGGACCTCGCCCAGGCCAACCTGGGCTCGGCGGCCCAGGACAACGGCGTCGTAGCTGCCGCTGGCCGCGGCGCGGATGATGTCGTGCCCCTTGCTCATCTGCGGGGTGACGACGCGATCGGCTATCCGCTCGGGATCGAACCCGGCATCCGTGAGTTTCCGCCTGGCCTCGGCCACAAGCCTGCGTCCCTTGTTCACGTTGGCCTCGGACCGTTGCTCCAGGGAGCCCAGGGTCTCGTAGGACGCCTCCTCGGCCCAGACCGCGCCGGGGACCGCAGGGATATGAAAGAGCGTCAGGTTGACATTCTTTCTCTGCGTAAAGAAATGGCTGACGAACTCAAGCCCGGCCCCTGCCTTGGCGTGGCCGGAGAGGGCCACGAGCAGATGCCGCCCCAGTCCCGGATCGTTTTCCTTTTCAAAAGGCGTAAGGTCCAAGCCCATAAAGGCCTGCTTGGAGTCCGGCGAATCTTCATGCATTGTAAGCCTCCATTCAACGTCACTTTAGCAGATGCGGCAGATTGCGCAAGGCACGGTCGCGGTCTGGCTAACGGGCCGTCAGCTCTGCCACGCGGGCCTCGATGAAATCGAGAATCTCGCGCACCCGGGCCTCGGAGGCAGTGTGGACCGATCCGGCAAGCCCGGCCACGGCGTCGGCGTCCATGGCGGTGGACATCTCGACCATGAACTCGTCCACCTCGCCGTCCTCCGGCATCAGCCCGCAGCCGCCCACCGCGCCGAGCAGCTCGCCGTCCACGATGACCGGCACGCTGATGCGCACCATGCCCGCGTCGCACTCTTCGACAAAGGACGCCCGTCCGTTCTGCATCAGGTGGACAAACATCTGCCCGGCCGGGGCACAGATGGCCCCGTGGCCCTTGGCGTCCTCGCGGATGGCCCGACACAGGTCGTTGCCCCAGGTGTTGCCCGCCAGGCGGACGCCGTCCTTGTCCATGACGTCGGCGTTGAGGTGAAAGCGATCGTGCAGCTCCTGCTGCAGCTCGATCCATTGTTCCTTGGGCTGGAGATCGGTCAAGTTCATGGGGGAATCCTCTTTGTGGCGTAGTGTATTGGAGAAGCCGCGCGTCTGCCGGGGGCGGGCATGCGCCGAGCGGTCCGGGCGCGGCCGCCGGAGCGCGGCGAAACGCCTACGAAGTACCCCCAATCCGGCGGGCGCGCAACCCCGGCCCGTCATCATCCCCGTCCGCATCCCCGTCATCGTCCCCGGCCGCATCTCCGGCCGCCCGGTCCGAAAGCCCTCATTAGTGGTTTTCACCCTCCCCAAAACCGGCTAAAAGGAGCAAGGAGACACACATGAACACAACCGACCTGAATGACCGTTTTCGCGCCATGACCTTCGGCGTGCCCTGGAACCTGATGCTGCTGACGTTCGGGTCGTTCCTGATCGCCTTTTCAGTCAAGGCCGTGGCCGTGCCCCACGGGCTGCTCACCGGCGGCATGTCCGGTATCGCCCTGCTGTGTTACTACGCCTTTGGCGGGCTGACCACGGGCCAGTGGTACCTGTTGCTCAACCTTCCGGTCTTTGTCCTCGGCTGGGTCTTTGTCAGCAGGCGGTTCTTCTTCTACAGCCTCTACGGCATGATCGCCACCTCGGTCTTCATAGACCTGATCACGTACACCATTCCCATTTCGGACATCTGGCTGGCCGTGCTCACCGGCGGCGGCATCATGGGCGCGGGCGTGGGCGTGGCCCTGCGCTCCCTGGGCTCCACCGGCGGGGCGGATATCCTGGCCGTCATCTGCAAGGAGAAGTTCAACCTGTCCATGGGCAGCTTCGAGTTCTGGTTCAACCTCTCCGGCTTCCTGGCCGGTTTCGCCTTCCTCGACCTGCACATCATGCTCTATTCCATCGCCATGACCTTTGTCATCGCCCTGGCCATCGAATACGTCATGGGCATGTTCAGCGAGCGCAAGATGGTCATCATCATCACCGACCGGCCCGACGAGGTGCGCCAGGCCATCCTCGTGGACCTCGACCGGGGCGTGACCCTGCTGGAAGGGCGCGGCGGCTGGTCCAACGAGCCAAAGCAGGTGCTGCTCACCATGGTCTCCTCCCTGCAGCTCAAACGGCTGGAGGAACAGGTCTACACCATCGACCCCGACGCCTTCACCATCATGGGCTCCGGCTTCCACGTGCTGGGCCGGGGATTCTCTTCGAGAAAGGTGTACTAGATGTTCTCCTCGCTCAGGAAAACGACGCAGGCCCCGCGAACCATCGGCCTGATCACAGATTTCGGCCTGGCCGATCCCTATGTGGGCCAGATGCGCGCGGTGCTGGCGCGCAAGGCTCCGGGGAGCTGCGTGGTGGACATCACCCATGAAGTGGCCCCGTTCAACGTGGCCCAGGCCGCCTTTTTCCTGGCCGCCAGCTACGAGCACTTCTCAAGCGACGCGGTGATTCTGGCCGTGGTCGACCCCGGCGTGGGGACCAGCCGGGGCATCGCCGGACTGGAGATGGACGGCCGCCTGCTCCTGGCCCCGGACAACGGCCTGCTCGCCCTGACCCTGCAGACTTCCTGGGCCACAGATGTCCGCGCCTTTGACCTCAGCCCGGCCATCAACGCTCCAAGCCGCGTCTCACACACCTTTCACGGACGCGACGTCTTTGCCCCGCTGGCCGCGTGGCTGGCCCTGGGGGGCGATCCGGCCGAGCTGGGCCGCGAAATCAACCCCGAAGAGCTGGTCAGGCTGCCATGGTCCCGCCCGGACATCCGGCCGGGCCACGCCCGCGGCCATGTCCTGCACATCGACCGGTTCGGCAACTGCGTGCTCAATCTGGAAACGGGCAGCCTGGGAACACCCTCAGGCCTGCGCCTGACAGTGCCCGCAGGGGGCGAGCTGCGCTATGCGGCCACCTACGGCAACATCCCCGAGGGCGGTCCCGGCCTGCTGGAGGGGAGCCAGGGGTTCCTGGAGCTGGCCGTCAACCAGCGCTCGGCAGCCAAACGGTTCGGGCTGTCCATGGGCGACGAGATAGAACTGACCTGGGAGACCTAAATGACATCTTTGCGCAGCTTCCTCGACTCCCTCGGCTTCCTCACCCGGCTCGCCCCGGCCCGGGTCATGGCCGAAGACGAAATGAACCGGTGCATGATCCACATGCCCCTGGTGGGCGCGGTCCTTGGCGCGGCGGTGACCCTGCCCTTTGCCCTGGGGTTCTTCTCGTCCTCGCCGTGGGTCCAGGCGTGGCTCATGGTCCTGCTCAGCGTCTATCTCACGCGCGGACTGCATTTCGACGGTCTGGCCGATGTCTGCGACGCGGTCACCACCCATGCCGACCCCGGCAGGTTCTGGACGGTGATCAAGGACAGCCGCTCCGGCCCTTTCGGCGTCATCGGGCTGGTCATGGTCATCGGCGGCCAGATTATCCTCTTTCATGAAATGGTCATGGCAGGCAGCTATCTGGCTATCGCCTGGACGTTCATCCTGGGCCGCACCGCCTGCGTCTGTCTCGGCTACTCGGTGCGCCATCTGACCCGCCCGGGCCTGGGCAAGCTGTTCATAGACGGAGCCACCCTGGGCGTGGCCCTGACCGCCACGGGGATCACCTTCCTGGCGGGGATATTCCTGGCCGGACCAATCACAACCCTGGCCGCCATCGTCTTTGCCACGGCGGCCCTGCTGCCCCTGCACCGCCTGGCCGGACACGTGGGCGGCGCCAACGGCGACTTTCTCGGCTGCGCCGTGCTCCTGGGCGAGCTGGCCGCCGGACTCGGCTTCGTCTTTCTGCAATAACGTCGACAGGCCATAGGCCCGACACCCTGCCCCGTGGAGGCAACATGACTCTGACACCGAAATCGACGCACTCCGCCCTGGCCCTCGCCCTGACCCTCATGCTGGCCGTCGCCCTGCCGGGCTGCGCCCCCAAGGTCAAGCTCTTCGCGGCACAGGCCACCGAACCGCTCAAGGAATTCACCCTGGAAGGCGAGGGGGACGACAAGATCGCCCTGGTCCACCTGACAGGTTTCCTGGCCGCCCAGCCCAGCAAGGGCATGCTGCTCTCCACGCCAAGCCCGGTGCAGGAGACCGTCAGCGTGCTCAAGCTGGCCGAGGATGACGAAACGGTCAAGGCGGTGGTCCTGGCCATCGACTCCCCGGGCGGAACCACCACGGCCTCGGACATCCTCTACCACGAGATCGCGGCCTTCAAGCAGCGCACGGGCAAGAAGGTCGTTGTGGCCATGTTCGACGTGGCCGCCTCGGGCGGGTATTACGCCGCCCTTCCCGCGGACTGGATCATGGCCCACCCCACCACCATCACCGGCTCGGTGGGCGTG
>CAMYLL010000030.1 GCA_947259235.1 uncultured Pseudodesulfovibrio sp.
GGTCAACCTCTTCGATCGGCGAGAAATGGAGGACATCTTCAAACCACCCGACGCCTTCCATGACAACATCAACAACGATTACAGGCTACTGAGCTATGTCGCTTAACCGGACAACACTGATTTTGCTGATAATACTTTCGACACGGTGCTGGCTTTTGGGTTGTATCACAATCTTTACGGGACGGATTTGGCCAAGGCCTTGAGCGAAACCATGAGAGTCATGAAACATGATGCCGTGCTGTGTGCGTCATTCAGGGCCGATAATATTTGCAACAGAATTAATGACTTGATTCATGAACGCCGGACGAAAGATTCCGATCGATCGTTCTTCCACAAGTTGAACCTGACGGAAGACGAATTCAGACTCGTACTCGAATCTGCCGGTTTTCACGTGGAACGCATGGAATATGCGGAAAATATGTCGTTGTTGTACAAGTTCCCTATATGGCGAGCTTCAGCAGGACAAACAATGGACGAGCACAATGATCGGGCAAACGGATACACTCTCAATGCGTGCGGTCGGTTCATACAGTCGTGCTTGATGCGTTTTTTCCCCAGGCATTTTTGCAATATTTATGTTGCCACGGCCACATGCAGGAAGGCTTTGTGAGCGGTTGTCCGGGCTGCATCGGGGATATTTCCGGACACGGCGTGCGGTCTTGTTGCGTGTTGACCCCCGGGCCGCTCGGGAGTAGCTCAAGTGGGACGGCGAGCCCTGACCGGGCTGGCGGGAAATAACGGCGAGGATAGTTATGCTGGGCGTTCACGATCTCACCTTGTTCATCATCTCCGGCCTGCTCCTGAACATCACACCCGGGCAGGACGTGGCCTATATCGTCAGCCGTAGCGCGGCTCACGGGCTGCGCGACGGGGCCGTGGCCGCCCTTGGCGTCGGGGCCGGCTGTTTTGTGCATGTGTTCGCCGCCGCCCTTGGGCTGTCGGCCATCCTGGCCACCTCGGCCACGGCCTTCCTGGTGGTCAAGCTGGTGGGCGCGGCCTATCTGGTCTGGGTGGGTGGAGCCATGCTCCTTGGCAGGGGCAACGGCCATGGCACGGCAGACAGCGGCCGACTGGCCAAGGCGTCCGGCCGCAAGGTCTTTACCCAGGGATTCTTGACTAACGCCCTCAATCCCAAGGTGGCCCTCTTCTTTCTTGCCTTTCTGCCCCAGTTCGTTTCCGCCGATGCCGGATCAAAGCCCATGGCCTTTCTGCTCCTGGGCGTCATCTTTACCGTCAACGGAACCATGATCAACCTGCTCTGGGCATGGTCCGCGGCACGGCTCTCCTCCATGCTCGGGGGCGGCGGGCGCTTCAGCGTCTGGATCAAGCGGGCCGTGGGCGCGCTGTTCGTCAGCTTCGGCATCCGGCTCGCCTTTGCCCAGGCCTGAGTGACCGTTCCGCCCGCAATCCCATATCTCCCCAAAATACCTGCCTTCTGATTCCGGGGCCGTGTCCGGCCCGGCAATCGGCTCGTGCCTTTCTGCGCGAGCTGCGAACACGGGCTCTCGCATCCCCATGCCGCAAAGAGAGACGGCCCCGGGGGGTGGGGGCCGTCGCTCAGGGGTTTGGAGGTTGTGGCAAGGAGGTAAGGTGGGAAAATCCGTTCGGCTGACTCAATAAATACGCCGAAACGGCTTCCCGATGGTAATAGTAATCGATCATAATTGATGTTCGTGGTCAAGAAAAAAGTGCCGGTTTGTGTTGCCGCCGTTGTCGGTCTTGATGGGTGGTTTCGCCTCCGGCGGCCCAAGGGCGCGCCCTTGGGGAACCCGGGCGTGCCTGCGGCAGGGTCACCAAACATGCCGCCCCGCAAGGGGCAGAGTGGGGATGCAAGGGGGGTAACCCCCTTGCCCGCCGGAGGCGAAGTCACCTGACCTCTCCGCCGCAGGCGGTTGAATCAGAATGTGTTGCCGCCGTTGTCGGTCTTGATGGGTGGTTTCGCCTCCGGCGGCCCAAGGGCGCGCCCTTGGGAAACCCGGTCGTGGGTTTGGCAAGGGCGCCGTATTGCGCCGGGTCAGCGCCGGGTGAAGGTTCCGATGTTGCCGTCATCCAGGAACGGGATGGTCAGGGTCGTGACGCGTCCGTCCTGGTCCGTGTCGAACCGGATAGGAAACTCCGGGTCCTCCGGCGAAATGTCTGCCCAGCATGCCGTGAATGTGTGCATTGAGTGGTGGCGGGCCGTGAAGGTGCGCCGGGCCGGGCCGAGGGTGAGAACCAGACCGGCTTTGCCGTTGCGCACGGTCAGATCGCCGTAGACCGGGCTGGTGTATGTCCCGGCATAGGCGGCCGGAGGCAGCCCGGGCAGGATGGGCGAGTCGTCGGGTTCTTCCGGGGTGTTCGCGGCGTCTTCCTGGCTGAGCATGCGGGCGCTCCAGTCCGGGTTTTCCACGCCCGAGGCCATGTCGAAGAGCTGGAACCCGAGGGCGTCGGGCAGGCTGTGGTCGCCGAGGTTGGTGAGCACCACCAGTCCCAGGCCGAGGGCGGGCGAGAATCCGACAAAGGACTTGCCGCCCGAGGTGTTGCCGTTGTGCCAGATGACGTCCGTGCGGCTCAGCTCGGTCCGCATCCACCCCTGGCAGTAGGCGCTGTTGAGCCCGCCCAGGATCAGGGGGGTGACGGGGGTGTGCATGTGCTCGGCCGTGGCCGGGGTGAAGAGCTGGGCATCGCCGTATGCGCCGTGGTTCATCTGGGCCGTCAGCCAGCGGGCCATGTCCGCGGCACAGGTGTTGAGCCCGCCCGCCGGGCCGTAGACATAGGGCCAGTCGAAGAGCATGGAGCCGGGCCGGATGGGAACCGGGCGCTCCTTGGCCATGACATGCATGGTCGCGCGATCCGGGCTGGCCTCGTATCCTTCCCTGTCCACCGATGAGCGGGTCATGCCCAGGGGGGAGAAGATGCGCTTTGCCATGAGGGTTTCCCAGGTGGCTCCGGCGGCGATCTCCGCCACCCTGGCCCCGGCCAGGAAAAGGTTGTTGACGTAGGAGAACCGGTCGCGAAAGCCGCTCCCGGGCGTGATGTGGCGCATGGAGCGCAGGATGTGGTCGCGGTCGAAGCCGATGAAGCTCTGCGCGTCGCCCGCATAGCTCGGCATGCCGCTGCGCTGGGCAAAGAGATCGTGGATGCGGAACTCCCTGGTGACCCACGGGTCCTGAACCATGAAGGCGGGGAAGCGGTCCACCACGCGGTCGTTCCAGTCCAGGACGCCCTGGTCCGCCAACTGGCCCACGAGGGCCACGGTAAAGGCCTTGGTTGTAGATCCCGCCTGAAAGACCGTCTGCGGCGTCACGGCCTGGCTTGCGCCTGCCTCGCGCACACCATAGCCTCTGGCGAGGATCACGGTGTCGCCCTTGACCACGGCCATGGCCATGCCCGGCACGCCCCAGTCCTTCATGGCCTGCTCGGCATAGGCGGTGAAGCGTTCGAGGAGGTCGGCTGTCTCGGGATACCAGGGGCGCTCGCTCCGGGCTTGGGCCGGGGCGGACAGGGACGGCAGCAGGGCCAGGCTCAGGGCCAGGCTCAGGATTAGAGGGGTGGTCTTTTGCATGCGTCCTCCGTGGAGCTGTGGGGAAAACAGGCGTGGGGCCATGGGGTAAATCAGGTTTCGGCTCGTCGGAGCCGGGGCGCATGAAACGACCCCGGCGGGGCGTCGGGGGATGCGGGGGCCTGGTCGGCGGCTGATTAGCGGCGCGGACGCGAGTCGCGGGGGCGGGCTTCGCGGGGGCGGGCCTCGTTGACCTTGAGGGTCCGGCCGCTCATGTCGTTGCCGTCCAGGGCCTCGATGGCCGCCAGGGCGTCCGCGTCGTCCATTTCCACAAAGGCGAATCCGCGAAAGCGTCCGGTCTCGCGATCCTCGACCATTTTCACGGACGCCACGGCGCCGTATTCGCCGAACAGTTGGCGCAGGTCGTTTTCAGAGACGCTGAAGGGGATGTTGCCGACATAAATGCTTTTCATTTCAAAAGGCTCCGACATAAATGGGAATGTGTACGGTCTTGCTGCGTCCGTTGCCAGGGGGCTGCCCCGGCGGGTGGTCAGCCGCAGCCGCGCCGCGCCAATGCCGTCACCGCCGCTTTCGTCCGTGATCACACGGATGAGCATGGACGGTTTGGTTATGCCGTTACGCGAGGTCCGATTTTCCGTCAACCCAATTCCCGTTTCGTCAGGGGTTCTTTTCGGTTAGGCGTCGTTGGAGCGTGGTTTTTGGCGAGCCGGGGACGGCCGCAGGGGCGGATGCCAGAGGGCGCTTGCCCTTTGCCCATTACATATGTAGAGGTAACGCCTGCCGTCTTCCGGGCGGACAAGATATCAAGGAGCGCACAATGGCATCCAACGTTGACGAGATCACCATCAATTATTCCGAGGACAATCAGCTCATCGTCCAGGAGCTGGACAAGGTCGTCCTTTCCAAGGGCGCCTGGACCACCATCATATTCCGTTACCAGGAACTCAACCGCGCCAAGGGCGAATACGGTCCCGAGAAGTTCTCCATCCGCCGCTACCAGAAGGTGGACGGATCGTACCGGCCCAAGTCGAAGTTCAACATTTCGAGCCAGGCCCAGGCCCAGAAGATCGTCGAGGCGCTCAAGGGCTGGATCGAGTAGCGTCGCCCCGGCCGCCCGCCGGGGCAACCCGGAGCAATAGACAGGGCGCGCATGGCCTCGCGCCGTGCGCCGTCCGAGAGGACACCATGGCACACGAACCCGGCTTGACGTCCCATGATCTGCTGGGAGCCCACATGTCCATCGCCGGAGGCCTGCACATGGCCTTCGAGCGTATCAGCGCCGTGGACGGCACGGCCCTGCAGATATTCACGCGCAATCAGCGGCAGTGGCGTATTCCCGAGCTCTCGGACTACGACGCCGAGCTGTTCGCCATGGCCTGGTCCCAATGGGGCGACTATCCCGTGGCCGCCCATGATTCCTACCTGATCAACCTCGCCACGGGCGACCCGGACTTGGCGGAACGCTCGCGCATCGCCTTTGCCGAGGAGCTTCGGCGCATCGAGAAGCTGAACATCCCGCATCTGATCACCCACCCCGGCTCCCATCTGGGCGCGGGGGCGGAGGCGGGCATCGCCCGCTATGTGGACAACCTCGACCAGGCCATCGAACGCTCCGGCACGCGCCGGGCCATGGTCCTGCTCGAAACCACGGCGGGACAGGGGACCAACCTCGGCTCCACCTTCGAGGAGCTGGCCTGGATCATCGAGTTGTCGCGCCATCCCGGGCGGCTGGGCGTGTGCTACGACACCTGCCACACCTTTGCCGCTGGCTACGACATCCGCACCCCCGAGGCCTATGCCCGGACCTTTGAACACTTCGACCGGGTGATCGGCCTGGACCGGCTGCTCTTCTTCCACGTCAACGACACCAGGAACGAGTTTGACTCGCGCAAGGACCGCCACGAGCATATCGGCCAGGGGGCCATCGGCCTGGAGGGCTTCCGCTGCCTCATGCGCGACCCGCGCTTTGCCGCCGTGCCCAAGGCTCTTGAAACGCCCAAGGACGCCGATCTGGCCGACGACGTGCGCAATCTGGCCACTCTGCGCGGGCTGGCCGCCGAGTCGGGAGGCCGTTGATGGACCGCCTCGACGCCATAGTCTTCGACTTTGACGGGACCCTTGCCGAGCTGACCCTGGATTTCGACCTGATGAAACGCAGGCTCGCGGCTCTGGGCGAGGTCTTCCTGGGCGAGCGGCCCGAGCCGGAGGCGACCCCGGCCCTGGAATGGCTGGACCAGCTGGTGGCCCGGGTCATGGAGCGCGACCGCGACGAAGGGATGGAGTTCAACACCCGGGGCAGGCTGGTGATCACGGCCATGGAGCTGGACGCGGCCCGCGACGGACGGCTCTTCGACTTCACCCGGCCCTGCCTTGACCTGCTGCGCTCCCGGGGCGTGGCCACCGGCATCATCACCCGCAACATTTCCGCCGCCGTCAGGGTGGTGTTTCCTGACATCGAAGCCATGGTCGGGGCGTTCATCCCCCGCGAGTGCGCCCTCCGGGTCAAGCCGGACCCCGCCCACCTGATGCAGGCCCTGGACGTCCTGGGCGCGGACCCGGCCAGGACCCTGATGGTGGGCGACCACCCCATGGATGTGGAGACCGGCCGCCGGGCCGGAGCCCTGTGCGCCGCCGTCACCAGCGGTCACCTGGGGGCAGAGGCCTTCGCGCACCTGAGCCCGGATTTCACGGCCCCGGACGTGGGCGCGCTCCTTAGCGAGCTTGAATCCGCCGGGCTGATCTAGCAGGCTGTTGAAAAACGGCGATCTGCGTCGTTGTTTCAAAAAGTTCAAACCCTCGCGTACCGGAAGTACGCTTCAGTCTTGAACTTTTTTCGCTCCTAGCATCTCACCATTTTTGAACAGCCTGCGTATTTGGACTTTTTCAACGGTCTGCCAAACCCGAAGAAAATGGCGGGCGATATTCATTTTGCACACCGGCCGCCGGGGTGTATGCTGTCTGTCGAAACAACAATGCCGTCCTGACCATTATGCCCGGAGAGCCCATGCGTTCATCGAAAATCCGCCATTTTGCCCTCGCCCTGCTGTGCCTGTTGCTGACCCCCGCCCTCTCGGCCCTTGTCGCCGGAGCCTCGAACATGTTTCCGCTGGAGCCGCCGGATACCTCCAGCCCCCGCAATACGCTTGAGAGTTTTCTCTATTATTCGAACGAGTTTCATAAGGTCATGCGGACCGAGAAAGAGGACGAGGTCATGGTGCGCGAGATGCGCCAGCGCGCCGAGCGGTGCTTTGACCTGAGCGATGTCGCGCCCACCATCAGGGGCGGCGTGGCCCTGGAGTCCCTGCTGCGGCTGCGCGAAATTCTCGACCGCATCCCCCTGCCCGACATGGCCGAGGTCCCGGACGGCGAGGCGATACGAATGCGCGATGTCCCGGTCTGGCGCATCCCGCACACGGAGATCAAAATCGGCAGGGTGGAGAGCGGCCCGCGTCTGGGCGCGTATCTCTTCACTGCCGAGACCGTGGACAGCCTCGACGAGTTCTACGACGAGGTGAGGGACCTGCCCTACAAGAGTGGCGCGGCCCAGGGCATCTACGAGGAGTATATTTATTCCTCGGGTTGGCTTGTTCCCGACGGCCTCATCGCCCGGCTGCCCGGCTGGATGCGCGTGGGATACATGGGACAGGCCGTGTGGCAGTGGGTCGGACTTGGGCTGACCATCCTGCTGAGCGGGCTGGTCCTGCTGCCGCTGCTGCGCAGGCACAGGAGCTGGAGGTCGCGCGGCACAACCCGGACATGGCGTCTGGGCCGCCTGACCTTTCCGCTGGCGGCCATGGGGTTGTGCCTGCTCGACAATCACATCATCAACACACAGATCAACATCACCGGGCGCGTGCTCACCGTAACCACCATGCTGCTCGAAGCCGCCCTGACCGTTTTCGCGGCCTGGGCCATCCTGGTGGCCGGGAACGTGATCACCAACGGAATCATAGCCTCGCAGAAGATCAGGGAGGAAGCCCTCAACGCCGACGTCATCAGGCTGCTGGGCCGTCTGATCTCCTTTGGTCTGGTCTTTGCCTTGTTCTACCGGGTGGGCGGCTACTTCGGCCTGCCGGTCACCGCTGTCTTCGCCTCGGCGGGCATCGCGGGTGTGGCCGTTGCCCTGGCCGCCCGCGAGACATTGGCCAACTTCTTCGGCGGAGTGTCCATCTTCATGGACCGCCCCTTCCGCGCCGGGGACTATATCGTCCTTGACTCGGGCGAGCGGGGCGAGGTGCGCGCCGTGGGCATGCGCAGCACCCGGCTGCTCACCCGCGACGACGTCATGATCACCATCCCCAACTCGGTCATCACCAACGTCAAGATCGTCAACCAGAGCGCACCCGAGCCGCATTTTCGCGTGCGCATCAAGATCGGCGTGGCCTACGGCTCCGACCTCGACCGGGTGGAGGCGACGCTGATGGCCGCAGCCACGGGCAACGGGCTGATCATGGCGAACCCGGAGCCTCGCGTGCGGCTGCGCTCCTTCGGCGATTCCTCCATCGACTACGAGCTGCTGGTCTGGGCCACGCGCCCCCACGACCGGGGCCGTGTGACCCACGAGCTGAACCGGGAAATATACAGACGGTTCACCGAGGAATCCATCGAGATACCCTTTCCCCAGCGTGACGTGCGCATGCGCGGGGAGTAGCGGCCGCCGGACCCTTTCTGCCGATGACACATAATTGTCTTGCCTGTGCCGTGGTGAAGACGTACTCCTGTATTAGGAAGCATTATCAAAACTGATGCAAGGGTGGTCCATGTCACAGCACTGGGGAAAGGCCATGTCCGCCGAGGAAGCGCGGGCGGCCATGAAGAGCGACGCTCCGACTGACCGCGAGATCGGGGAGGGATCGGTCAATGCTTCCATTCGGGACGAGTTGCGTCGCGTGGACGGTCTTTACGGTCAGGCCATCGACTATGCCCGTGAATTCATCGACGACGTGCGCGCCGGAAAGCCCTTTGACTTCAGCGAGGCCACGCCCCTGGTCAACGGATTCATCGACTCCGTGTTCCGCAACGAGTCCGCAGCCGCGGCCATCGGCAGGCTCAAGTCCTTTGACGAGTACACCTACACCCATTGCATCAACGTCTCCATCCTGGCCGTGATCCTTGGGCGCAAGCTGGGCTATGCCCGCGAGAAGCTGGAGGTGCTCGGCATCGCGGGCCTTTTTCATGACGTGGGCAAGGCCACCATTCCCGAGGCCATACTGAACAAGCCGGGCAAGCTCACGGACGAGGAGATGGCGGTCATGCGTACCCATCCCCTGCGCGGCAACAAGCTCCTGCGCGAGCAGAAGGGCATCCCGGTGGAGGTGCTGCGCGGCTGCCTGGAACACCACGAGAAGCATGACGGCAGCGGCTATCCCCGGGGCCTCAAGGGCGACGCCATCAGCGATTATTCGCGCCTGCTCGCGGTGGTGGATGTCTACGACGCCCTGACCAGCAGGCGGGTGTACAAGGAGCCCATGCCCCCGGGCAAGGTGCTGGGCATGATGTACACCTGGCGGGTGACGGATTTTCATCCCAACATCGTGGAGCAGTTCATCAAGAGCCTGGGGGTCTATCCCGTGGGCAGCTTCGTGCGCCTGAGCAGCGGCGACCACGCCGTGGTGGTGGACCACAACCCGGCCGCCCCACTGAGCCCCCTGGTGCATATCGCTTTTGATCAGGCCATGCGCCCCATCGTCGGCTCGACCCAGGACCTCTCGGGTCGCGACGACGACCTGAAGATCATGGACGTGATCAACCCGGACGACCATCAGGTGGACGTCTACTCGTTCCTCAGATAACCCGCTGTCCTTCCGCGTTTTTCCGCCGTGCCTCGGTGCGGCTATCTTCTTGTCGACATTTATACTTGTTCGATTTGTTCTGATTGCGCTAGAGGGATAGCTCAGACAGTTTGATTTTTTACTTTTCATTTTCGAATACAAGGGGGAGGCATGCGCTTTAAGGATTGGAGTCTCAAATTCAAGATATTGTTGCCTACGTTTTTCATCGTACTGCTCGTGCTGACGGTGAGCACATGGGTCATGACGAACAAGGCGAGGACTCTTGCCGTGTCCCAGGCCGAGGAACTGGCCCAGAGCATGGCCAGGAGCTACAGCCTCGACGTGGGGACCACCCTTGACCTTGCCATGGGCGTGTCCAGGACCCTGGCAGCCGCCTTTCAGGAGGGCGCGGACTACGAGCCCGTCCCGGACCGGGAATACCTCGACGGCATCCTCAAGAATGCCTTGGCGGCAAACCCGGAGCTTTCCGGCGCGTGGTGTACCTTCCTGCCCGACAAGTATGACGGCCGCGAGGAAGACTACATGGGCACGTACAAGGGCGCCTATCGCAACTGGTACCACAAGGTGGACGGCAGGATAGAGGACAGCTTCGTCGGAGCCGACGGCATCGAGGGCGAGTGGTTCGACGTTCCCATGGCCGGGGATGTGGAGACCATCACCAGACCCTATCCCTGGGAGGCCGACGGCAAGACCTTCTGGCTTGCGTCCACGGGCGTTCCGGTCAAGAGGAACGGCAAGAACGTGGGCGTTGTGGGTGTTGATTTCTACCTGACCGACCTGCAGAAGATGGTCGAGGACATCCGCCTCTTCGATACGGGCTACGCCTACCTGCTCTACAACGACGGTTCCTTTCTGGCCCACAAGAACAAGGACTACATAGGCAAGAACATCGGGGACTTCCAGACCCCCGAGGTGCGGGCGAAGCTGCTCGACGCCATCAAGAACGGCAGGCCGTTTACCGACGTCAAGGTCTCGGCCAACACCGGCGAGGAAAACTACTACTCCTACCAGCCCATCCGCATCGGTCAGACCGGGACCCCGTGGAGCCTGGCCGTCTCCATCCCCATGGACGCGGTGCGTGCCGAGGCCAACAACATGGCCGTGGTCAGCGCGATCATTGCGGGCGTGTCCGTGGTGCTGCTCTTCCTGGTCCTGCTGTTCATAACCGGGGTCATTACCCGGCCCGTGGCCCTGGGCATTAACTTCGCCAGGAGCCTGGCCGACGGCGACCTGACGGCGGAGATCGACGTCAACCAGAAGGACGAGGTGGGCATGCTGGCCGAGGCCCTGCGGAGCATGGCCGTCCAGCTCAGGAAGGTCATCGGCAACGTTCAGTCGGCCACGGACAACGTGGCCGCAGGCAGCGAGGAGCTTTCGGCCTCGTCCCAGAGCCTGTCGCAGGGGGCCACGGAGCAGGCCGCTGCCGTTGAGGAAGTCTCCTCCTCCATGGAGGAGATGGCCGCCAACATCCAGGGCAACGCCGAGAGCGCGGTCAAGACCGAGAAGATGGCCGTGCGCGCGGCCCAGGACGCCGAGGAGAGCGGCAAGGCCGTGACCCAGGCCATGCAGGCCATGACGGACATCGCCGACAAGATTTCCATTGTCGAGGACATTGCCCGCCAGACCAACCTCCTGGCCCTCAACGCGGCCATCGAGGCGGCGCGGGCCGGGGAGCACGGCAAGGGGTTTGCGGTGGTGGCCGCCGAGGTGCGCAAGCTGGCAGAGCGCAGCGGAACCGCAGCGGCCGAGATCAGCGAGCTGTCCATGTCCACGGTCAAGGTGGCCGAGGACGCGGGCGACAAGCTGCGCCGCCTCGTGCCGGACATTCAGGAGACCGCCCAGCTCATCCAGGAGATAGCGGCGGCCAGCAACGAGCAGAACGTCGGCGTGAACCAGATCAACGTGGCCATCCAGCAGCTGGACGACGTCATCCAGCAGAACGCGGCCGCGTCGGAAGAGGTGGCCTCCACCTCCGACAGTCTGGCCAACGAGGCGACGCTGCTCCAGCGCTCCGTCAGCTTCTTCAATCTGGGCGAGAGCCAGGGCGCACCACGCCGCGCTGCGGCAAAGACGGCGCCGCGCAAGACCCCGGCCGGAAAGCTCCCGGCGGCGGCCCCCAAGGCCGTGCCGTCCAAGGGCGTGTCCCTGAGCATGGATGATCCCGACGACTTCGAACGGTTCTAGGACAGAATCGGAAGAATAAACGCATATGGGGGCGGGAGTCTGTTCAGGCTCCCGCCCCTTTCTTGCGCCTACAGGGAGATAAGGGTGTATTCCCGCGTCCCGAGGCCCAGGGCCTGGGCATAGTCCAGCCCCATGGATTCGGGCACGTGGGTGTGGATGGCCCGGAACTTGTCCTGCCCGGGGGTGATGCCGAAGGGCAGCTGGCTGGGGTACAGAGGCTGGGCCGCGTTGACCAGATCCAGGGACGCCTGGTCCACGGCCACGGGATCAAGGCTGACGAGGACGCCGATGTCCGGGCAGATGGGCGCGTCGGTGAAGCCCACGCAGTCGCAGTCGGGGACCACGTCCATGACAAAATTGATGTGCAGGCAAGGCTTGCTCTTGGTGGCGAACACGCCCTGGGTGTACTCCATCATCCGCTCCAGGAATTCCTGGACGCCTATCTTCCAGTTGACGTTGAGAGCGTTGAACCGGCAGGCCACGAAGCAGCCGCCGCAGCCGACGCACAGCTCGGCGTTGAGGGCGATCTTCTCGGTTGCCTCGTCGATGAAGAGCGCGCCGGTCTTGCATGCCTTGATGCACGTGCCGCAGGCGGTGCAGTTGTCCACGGTGATCTCCGGGCCGGTGGAAAAATGCTGGTGCATCTTGCCCTTCTTGCTGGCGCAGCCCATGCCGATGTTCTTGAGCGCGCCGCCGTACCCGGCCAGCTCGTGGCCCTTGAAGTGGTTGACCGAGACGAGGAAGTCCGCCTCGGCCACGGCGGAGGCGATGTAGGCGTCCTCGATGTGCTTGCCGTTTACCGGCACGGCCACCTCGTCGCCGCCCTTGAGCCCGTCGGCGATGATCACCGGCGCGCCTAGGACCAGCGGGTCCCAGCCGTGGCGGGCCGCGCACATGCTGTGGGAGACCGCTTCGCCGCGCTGGCCCACATAGAGGGTGGACGCATCGGTCAGGAACGGCCTGGCCCCGGCCTCGGCAAGGGTGTCGATGATCCCCTTGAGCCACAGGGGACGCAGGAATCCCGTGACGCCCTGTTCGCCGAAGTGGATCTTGACCGCCGCCAGGTCGCCTTCGGTCAGCAGTTTTTCGACCCCGGCCGCCTTGAGCAGGCTGCGCATGCGCTTTTCAAAAGGGGCCTTTTGCGTGGCCCGCAGGTTCCAGAAATAAACGTTTGCCGACATGGTGCCTTCCTTGTTTCACTGTTCAGACATCAGGGATATCACAGGTGCGGGGCGCAGCGGAAGAGGGTACCTGCTGGTGACCGTTGCCATCCCCTTTTCGAAGTCCGGTCGAGGTTCCCAAGGAAGCCCGGATTTGTTAGGAAAGACCAGCGGCGGCCATGGTGGCGCGCCGGGTGTTGGAGCGGCCCCCGGCGGGCAGGATCAAGGTGAGGCAATGAAGATAGTCGTCATCGGCGGGTACGCGCCGTCACTTGTCAATTTCCGGGGCCCGCTGCTGGCGCGCATGGTCGAGCTGGGCCATCAGGTCCACGCACTGGCTCCGGCCCACGTGCCCGACGTGGCCCCCCGGCTTGAGGCCATGGGCGTGGATTATCACATGATCCCCCTCAACCGGCGCGGGCTCAACCCCCTGGCCGACATAGGCTCCCTGCTCCATCTCAAGCAGGTGCTGGTGCGCATCAAGCCGGACGTGGTCCTCTCCTACACCTTCAAGCCCGTGGTCTACGGCTCGCTGGCGGCGCGCATGGCCTGGGTGGGCAGCGGCAAGCGGGTCTACGCCATGATCACCGGTCTGGGCTACGCCTTTACCGAGGAAGCCGGGCTCAAGCGGCGCATCCTCTTCAACGTGGCCAAGGGCATGTACAAGTCGGGCATCAACGCCTGCGACGGGGTCATCTTCCAGAACCCGGACGACGAGAATTTCTTCCACAAGCTCGGGGTCGTGCCGGAACGGGTGCTTACTACTGTCGTGGGCGGCTCGGGCGTGGACCTCGAACACTACGCCGAGGCCCCGCAGCCCGCCGGGCCGTCCTTCCTGTGTCTTTCCCGGCTGCTCCGGTCCAAGGGCGTGGCCCTCTATGCCGAGGCCGCGGCGCGGCTCAAGGCGCGTCACCCCGAGGCCGTGTTCCGGCTGGCCGGTCCCCCGGAGGAGGGCGGCGACGCCGTCACCCCGGACGAAATCGCCGCCTGGCGCGCCGCAGGAGCCGTGGAGGTGCTGGACCCGGTGGAGGACGTGCGGCCCCTGCTGGCCGATACGGGCGTCTATGTCCTGCCCAGCCACTACCGCGAGGGAACCCCGCGCTCCATCCTCGAAGCCATGAGCATGGGCCGGGCGGTGATCACCACCGACGCTCCGGGCTGCCGCGAGACCGTGGTCCCGGGCGAAAACGGGCTGCTCGTCCCGCCCCGCGATGTGGACGCCCTGGAGCAGGCCATGGAGCGGTTCATCCTCGACCCGTCCCTGGCCCCGGCCATGGGCGCGGCGAGCCGGAGCCTTGCACAGGCGCGGTTCGACGTGCGCACGGTCAACGACGCCATCCTGTCGTTCATGGAGATCGCATGAAGCGGCTCTTCGACCTCGCCCTGACCATCCCGGCCCTGTGCCTGCTGTGGCCCGTGCTCCTGGTGGTGGCCCTCTTGGTGCGGGTCAGGCTGGGCAGCCCGGTGTTCTTCCGCCAGACCCGGCCCGGCCTGGGCGGCGTCCCCTTCGAGATCATCAAGTTCCGCACCATGCGCGACGCCACGGGGGCGGACGGCGTCCTTCTGCCCGACTGCGACCGGCTCACGCCCTTTGGCCGGTTCCTGCGCGCCACGTCCCTGGACGAGCTGCCCGAGCTGATCAACGTGCTCCGGGGCGAGATGTCCCTGGTGGGCCCCCGGCCGCTGCTGATGCAGTATCTCGACCGCTACACCCCGCGTCAGGCGCGCCGCCACGAGGTGCGCCCCGGCATCACCGGCTGGGCGCAGGTCAATGGAAGAAACGCCATTTCATGGGAAGAGAAATTCGAGTATGATGTATGGTACGTTGACAACAGGTCCATCGCGTTGGACCTGAAGATCCTGTGGCTGACAGTCGGCTCGGTGTTCAAGGCCGACGACGTG
>CAMYLL010000031.1 GCA_947259235.1 uncultured Pseudodesulfovibrio sp.
ATAGTTGAGCTCATGCTTTTCAAGAGAGGTCATGATGCTGGGCAATGCGGCGGAGATGTCCTCCTTGCGGACATAACCAACCAGCCTGCCGGATTCGTTGACCACCAGGAGCATCCACAACTTGCTGTCGTCAAGCAGCTTTTGGGCGTCCTTGACCAGCGTCTGGGGGGTGACCTTGACGAAGTCGCGCAGCATTTTCAGTCCAACGTACATGATACTCTCCTTGAAGCATGGGTCCCGGCGGATGTCCGGGGCGGCTGGTTTCTCGCCCGGAATCAATACACGTTTTGAGCCCGTGCATCAATAGTTCCGGCGGCGAAAATCGCCCAGCAAGGCTGCATACAACCCATTTCAAGGTGGCAAGTCAAGCGGAATCGAAACCTTTGTGAAATATATCCCGAACAACGCCGGGCATCTATCCCGCTGTCCGAAGCGGGCCGACAGCCCCGGAATACCGCCGGACAGGTGCGCTACTGCGGCCCATCCCGGCCCGCGACTTTCAGGTCGATCCAGAAGGTCGTGCCGCCCGCCTCGGTGGACTCGAACCCGACCCGACCGCCGAGGTGGTCCTCGCCCAGGAGCTTGATGGAATAGGTCCCGAGCCCGCGGCCGGGCCCCTTGGTGGAAAACGACCGCTTGAAGAGCTGAAGCTGCACGGACTCCGCCATGCACTGGGGATTGTGGACGCTGAGGCGGATCGTGCCGCCGTCCACCGTGGCAGCCGCTGTGACCGTGTCTCCGGCAGCAGACGCCTCCAGCGCGTTCTTCACCATGTTCACGAGCACCCGCCGCAGCAGGGCGTGGTCCGCCTTGACATGGCCGTTCTTCGAGGCCGGGTCCACCACCAGACGCCTTCCCTTGGCCAGGGGAAGCGACAAGTATTCCTCCACCACCGTCTCCAGGACTTCCAGCGCCTGAAGCGTGATCCGGGACACGACGTACTCGCCGCGCTCCACCTGCTGGAGGGTCCGCTGCGACTGTATCTGATCCACGAGCCGGGACAATGCCGTGCCCACAAGGTCGAGGGACTCGCTCAGCTCCTGCGGGCATTCGTCGTGCAGGGTGCTGACCAGGCTGTAGGCGCTCCCAGCCGAGTTCAGAAGGTCGTGATAGAAGACACGCTCCATCACCTCCCGCTCCTTCTCCGCCGAGATATCCATCATGGTGACCACGCAGAACCTGTCCTCGCCATGCTGCCAGGGCGCGGCGTGTACCCGCAGGTCCAGGGCGCCGGTGTGGCCGTCCACGTTCTGCAGGATCTGGCAATCCCGGACACAGGGTTTGCCTGTGGCCATGGTTTCCAGCACGGCCAGAACGGCCCCGCACTCGCGGCAGTTGACAGACGTGCCGCACCCCCCCGGTTCGGTGGAGGCATGGACGCAGCCCACGATCTCGCCGGGCCGCTTGCCGAGGAAGGAGTGTCCGTCGCCGCTGCGCGTGAGTTCCTGGAACGGCTTGTTGGCAAAAACGATCTGCCGGGCAGGGTTGAGCACCGCGAGCGGCAGCGGGAAAAAGTCGAAATACTGGGAGCAGGCGTAGCCATCCACATGCTGGAACTCCCGCTCCACTTCTTCCGCGCTCTCGCGCCGGGCCGGGGCAAAATGCGTATGGTCGTCACGCTTCATCTTCAATTCAACCTTTCGAATATGTTAGCCGTTCTGGCCTCAGCAGTTGCTCGATCGAACGCAGCAGGGCATCCCTCTCCACGGGTTTGGGCAGATAGGCGTCCATGCCCGCCTCAAGCATCGTCTCCTCGTCGCCGCGCATGGCATAGGCCGTCAGGGCGAGAATTGGCACGGCCGACACATTCACGCCCGATTCGCCCTTGCGAATAGCCCCGGTGGCGCTGATGCCGTCCATCAAAGGCATCTGGATGTCCATCAGCACCAGGTCAAACGCATCCTTGCGCAACGCTTCGAGAGCCGCCCTTCCATTCTCAACCGTGTGAACCTCATACCCGACCCGTTCAAGGATCTTCCGGATGGCGAACCGGTTGACCTCGTCGTCCTCGGCCACGAGGATGCGCCCCGATCCGGTCGGCGAAACGGCTGGTTCGGACCAGCTTTCCCCCACCCCGGCAGCGTCACGGGGCACCCGCAACGGCAGTTCCAGCATAAATCGCGTGCCGCCCCCGGCCCGGTTCTCGGCGCCGATGGTCCCGCCCATCATGTCCACGAGTTGTCTGCAGATGGACAGCCCAAGGCCCGCCCCCTCGAACTTCCTCGTATACCCGGCGCTCGCCTGGGCAAAAGGCTCAAAGATGATGTCCAGCTTCTCCGGCGGGATGCCTATGCCCGTATCCTCCACGGTGATCAGGACCCGCACCTCGTTTGGATCGGTCCCGGAGCAGGCGGATGCGACGGACGCACGCACCCCCACCTGACCTGCGGCAGTATATTTAATGGCATTGCCCACGACGTTGCCCAGAATCTGATGCATCCTGGTGGGATCAAAGAGCAGCAAGGGCGGCACATCGTCGTCCACAGCGAGGGAAAGAGGCACTCCCTTGCACCCGGCGCTCCCCCGGAACACATCACGCACCTGATTGAAAACATCACGCAGCGAGCAGGGCATCGGTTCGATGGCCAGCTTGCCCGCCTCAATCGTGGAGTGGTCGAGAATGTCGCACAGCAAACGGGTCAGCCGCCGGGACGACTGCGTGGCGGCCTCCATCAACTCCCGCTGCTCGCCATCGAGTAACGTCCCCTCAAGGAGCTGGAGCATGCCCATGATCCCGTTCAGCGGCGTGCGCACCTCGTGGCTCATGTTCGCCAGAAAGTCGGACTTGACCTTGCTGGCCGCCTCGGCCGCCAGCTTCGCCTCCATGAGCGCGCCTTCAAACTGCTTCTGCTCGGTGATGTCGGAAAAAATGGTGACGAACTGGCCCGGCGCGTTCCTGAATGCCGTGACCAGATAATGCCTGCCAAAGGCGGCCGAGTAGCTGTCGAAACGGTCGGGACGGCCGGTGGTGACGATCCGGCCATAGCGCTGTATCCAGACATCCTCTGTTTCTGGCAGGATATCGAGCACGGTCTGGCCGATGACCTCAGCCGCCGTGAGCCCGGTCATCTTCTCAAAGGCCGGGTTAACGGCCAGGAAACGATAGTTCTCTGGATTCCCTGCGGAATCGAAGAGGATCTCATGCAGGGCGAACCCCTCAAGCATCTGCTGAAAGAGGTTCTGGTAGCTGTGCAGGAGCTGCTGCTTTTCCGCCTCGTCCTTCCTGCGCTGGGAAATGTCGCGGGCGATGCTCAACTCGTAGATGACCCCTTCGCTGTTGAAAGCCCGACAGGACACCTCCACCGGGAACACCTCGCCGCCTCTGGTCGCATGCTCGCTCTCGAACAGGCTCCATCCTTTTGTCAGCAGCTCGTCGGCGACCCTGGCATAGACCGCGAGGTCCCGCTCCGTGTCGACGTCCCGGGGCGACATGCGCAAAAGCTCCTCGCGGGAATATCCGAGCCGCGAGCAGGCCACGTCGTTGACCTCGGTGAAGCAGCGCTCCTTGCCCGGGCGCAGGGGGGAGACAAAGAGGGCGTCGGTACCGCTGTTGAAGAGCAGCCTGTAGCGCTTCTCGCTTTCCTGCAACGCCCTCTCGGCACGGGCGAAATCCGTGATGTCCTCGAAAATTGAGAGCAGGCGGGGGGTCTCGTCGATGGTCACTATCTCGCCGCTGTAGATCGCGTCGACCCGGACACCGCCCTTGGCCGTGGCCCGGAGCCGGATCGGTCCCGCCCGGCCGCTGTCCCTGATGTCCGACAGGAGTGCCTGCCGCTGTTCCAGGGTCAGCCAGCCAAGCTCGACGGAGGTCCGGCCGATGAGCTCGTCCCGGCTGAACCCGGAGACCTTGAGAAACTTGTCGTTGACGTCTATGAACCGGCCGTCGTCGATCTCCACCAGGGAGATCATGGTCGGCGCCGTGCGGAATATCGTCTCGAAACGCGTGTCGCTCGCGGCGGCCGACTGCTCGGCGCGCTTGCGATCGGAGATGTCGCGCGACGCCCCCACGAGGTAAAGCTCGCCGTCCTCCGGGGCCTCAACCAGGGAACCGGTACACTCGACCCATACCTCCGAGCCGTCCTTACGCCGGAGCAGCATCTCCAGAGTGGCCGAGGCCATCCTGCCAGCGGCGAAATCGTCGAACACTTCCCGCACGAGGCCGCGATGGTCCGGGGCCACCAAATCCTCCCAGGAAGTATGCAGCAGCTCGGCCGCCGTGTAGCCGAGCACTTTTTCCACCGACGGGGAAAGATACACGAACCGCTGGTCACGATTCAGGGCCCATATGACGTCCGACATGGTGCCCGTGATGAGCTGGTACATATGCTCGCTACGCCGAAGGCGCTCGGCGGCCCGCTTCCTTGCGGTCACGTCCTCCACAAAACCACAGAGATACCTCTCGTCCCCCGGGCAATCACTGAAGGATGAAAAGGTCAGGATCGCATCAACGACTGAGCCGTCCCGGCACTTGTAGCGGTTCTCGAACGACTTCCAGTGCACCCCGTCGTTCACGATCTCCTCGACGAACTGGGGCCGCCGGGCGGAATCCTCATACAGCGCGTCCTGAATGGACGTCGCGTTCGCCACGGCCATCAGGTCCTCCGGATCGTCATACTTGAGCATCCGGGCGATGGCGTTGTTCACATAGAGGAACTTGCCGTCCAGGGTGGACTCGAACATGCCGATGGGCACGTTGTCGAACATGTCCCTGATGCGGTTGATATTGGCGTCGAGGGCCCTGGCGGCATATTCCCTGTCGGAGATGTCGGTGAAGAAATTCAGGGTGGCGGGCCTGCCCTGCCACTTGATGGCCACGCCGGAGACATGGAGATACACCGTGCGGCCGTCCTTTGACAGGGCGCGAAATTCGTAATGGGCGGGAACCTGCCCCCCATCGGTCCGGGCGCGGTGAAAGGCCATGACCCGCTCCCGGTCGTCGGGATGCACGAACTCCCCTATATCGTCCGCAAGCAGCTGCGCCTCGGAATAACCGGACAGTCGCGCAAGGGACGGGTTGCAGAAGCGCAGCCGCCCTTCCTGAATGATGGCGATGCCCTCCTGCGCGCTCTCCACGATCAGCCGATAGGTCTCGATGTTCGTGCCGAGCCCGAACTCGCCGCTCTCGCCCATTCTCCCTCCCCCTTCTGGCGGAAATCGCCGTTTACCCATACTGATCAACATACAACAGAACGCACCTTACTCCAATCATTTATGGGAAAAAATAAGGCAGGGCCCGCCCCATCCCCGGGAAGACCCTGCCGTGGTGTCGTGCTGTCGTCAGGCCGCGATTTCCGCAGATTCCTCCGGCACCGCCAGTATCTCCTCTCCGCCGAAGATGGCGTCGACATCGACGATGATGATGAACTGGTCGCCCTGCCTGCCCATGCCCATGATGTAGTCGGTCCGCACCGCTGTTCCCATCTTGGGGGCGGGTTCGATGGTCCCTTCGGGCATCTCCACCACCTCCCGCACCGAGTCGACCAGCGCGCCCAGCACCAGCTGCGAGCCGCCAAGCTCAACCTCGAGAATGATGATGCAGGTGTCCACCGTGTCCTCCACCCGGCTCATGTCCAGCTTCTGGCGCATGTCCACCACGGGCACGGCATGGCCGCGCAGGTTGATCACCCCGCGCATGTAGTCCGGCGTTCTCGGGATATAAGAAACCGTGGTGATTTCATGGACCTCCCTCACCCTGGCGATATCCAGAGCGAATATCTCCTTGCCGAGGGTGAAGGTCAGGAACTGCCCGAGGGACGGCTTGTTGATTGAAACGGTTGTCATATGCCTCCCCCTAGAATCTTTCGAAGTCGTGTTCATCGGCAGCGGCCAGGGCCTGAACCGGCAGGCTCCTGGGCGCGGCTTCCGCCTTCTTGGCCGCCAGGGCCCGGGGCGCGGTGCGAACCACGCGGCGGGTCGAGCCGTCATGCGCGGAGGTCGACAACCCGTCGACGCGGAAGAACGACATGGTCTGCTGCAGCTGCTGTCCTTGACCGGCCAGCTCCTCGCTGGTGGCCGCCATCTCCTCGGAGGCCGAGGCGTTCTGCTGGATGACGGTGTCGAGCTGGGCTATGGCCTGGTTGATCTGGATGGCCCCCTGGTTCTGCTCGTTGCTGGCCGCGGCGATCTCCTGAACCAGCGCCGCGGTCTTGTCTATGCTCGGCACAAGGGCGTCGAGCATCTCGCCCGCCTGCTTGGCCACCTGCACTGTGCGGCCCGAGAGCTCGCTGATCTCGTTGGCGGCCTCGCCGCTGCGCTCGGCCAGCTTGCGCACCTCGGCGGCCACCACGGCGAACCCCTTGCCGTGCTCGCCCGCCCGGGCCGCCTCGATGGCCGCGTTGAGGGCCAGCAGGTTGGTCTGGCGGGCGATCTCCTCGATGATGGATATCTTTTCCGCAATGTTGGTCATGGCGCCAACGGCCTCGGCCACAGCCGCGCCGCTCTTCTTGGCATCCGCGGCAGAGGCGTTGGCTATGGATTCGGTCTCATGCGCGTTGCTCGAATTCTGCTGGATGTTGGAGGTCATCTGCTCCATGGACGACGAGACTTCCTCGATGGCCGCGGCCTGCTCCGTGGCGCCCTGGGAAAGGCTCTCGGACGAGGCCCTCTACAAGTATCGGGACGCCGGGAGAAAGATCAATCTCTACAAGGACACCCTGGTCCCCAAGGCCGAGCAGTCGCTGGGCGTGACCATGGAGGGGTTCATGACGGGATCAGGCACCTCCCTCGACCTCATCGACGCCGAGCAGACGCTCCTTGAGCTGCAACTGGCCTATTACCGCGCCCTCACGGACCAGGCCCTCCGGCTGGCCGAAATCGAAACCCTGGTCGGCCGCGAGCTCCCCTGCGAGTTCCACGGCTCGCTCCTGAAGCAAGACAAATAGGCACGCCGCGCCTGAAACCTCCCCCCGCCACCTGCGATGAACTCCGATGGTCGGGGCGGTTTTGAAAAGCAGACAAGGGACATCATGAGCAGATTCAAAAATTCCAGGCTGATCATCGCCATCGCCGTGGTCAGCCTCGCCGCCTTCACGGCAGGATACCTGGTCAAGAGCACCGGCAATCCGGCCGCGACCGCGATTTCACCGGCGGAGACAACGGAAGAGCACGACCTCGAAGCCCATCTCGACGAAAAGGGCTCCGTCACCTGGACCTGTTCCATGCATCCCCAGATTCAGCTGCCGGAGCCGGGCAACTGCCCCATCTGCTTCATGGAGCTGATCCCGCTGCAGCGCAAGGACGAGGGCGAGCGGACCAGCATCCGGGAGATCACCCTGACCGAGGGAGCCCGCAAGCTCGCAGGCATCAACGTGGAGAAGGTCAAGCGCCTCGACGTCGCGGTCGAGACGCGCATGGCGGGCAAGGTCGATTACGACGAAACCCGGGTCAGGACCATCACGGCCTGGGCGGGCGGGCGCGTCGACACGATGTACGTGGACTACACGGGCAGCCTGGTCAGGAAGGGCCAGGCCATGGTTTCCATATACAGCCCGGAACTGCTGACGGCCCAGGCCGAGCTGATCCAGGCCATCAAGGCCGTGGGCGACCTCAAGAACAGCAACCTCGACCTGGTCAGGAACAGCGCGGTCCGCACCGAAGAGGCGGCGCGCGAGAAACTGCGCCTCCTGGGCCTGACCAGGGCGCAGATAGACCGAGTGGCCCGGGAAGGCAAAGCCGCGGAGCACATCACCCTGTACGCCCCCCAGGGCGGCGTTGTCACGAGCAAGGACGTCAACGAAGGCCAATACGTCAAGACGGGCAGCAGCATCTACTCCATCGCCGACCTGACGACACTGTGGGTCATCCTCGAGGCCTATGAATCCGACCTCCCCTGGGTGGACCTCGGCCAGCAGGTGGAGTTCCAGACCGAGGCGTATCCCGGCAAGACGTTCACGGGCACGGTCGTCTACATCGATCCCATCGTGAACGAGAAAACCAGGACGGTGCGGGTTCGACTGTCCGTTCCCAACAAGGACGGCAGCCTCAAGCCCGGCATGCTCGTGCGCTCGACCCAGCGGCACGGCGGAAAGGACCGGGCCGCCGCCGACTCACCGCTTGTCATCCCGGCGTCCGCCCCGCTGATCACCGGCAAACGGGCCGTGGTCTACGTGGCGAACCCGGACAAAGAGGGAACCTACGAGGGACGTGAAGTCGTACTCGGCGCCAAGGCAGGCAATTACTACATCGTCAGGAACGGTCTCAAGGAAGGCGAGATGGTTGTCACCAAAGGCAACTTCAAGATCGACAGCGCCCTCCAGATCGTGGCCAGGCCGAGCATGATGAACCCCAGCGCCGCACCGGCTCCGACAACCGGGGAACTGCCCCGGCTCTTCGCGTCCAAGCTCCGCCTCCTTGGCGACTTGTTTGAAAAACTTGCGGACGACGTGCAGACGCAGGACCTCAAGCGCACCCACCTCGCCTTCGGGGAATTCAACAAGGAGCTTCGCCTCATCGACGGCTCGGAGCTGGACAGCGCGGCGTTCCTGAAGTGGAAGGAATACTCCATGCTCCTGAGCAACGACGCCATTCTCGGGGCAGAGGCCCGGGATGCCGGGCGGCTCGGAGAGATTTTCACGGAGATGAAGGCCCACTACGCGGGGCTGAGGGCGGCCTTCCCCCTTGAGGAGGCCGGAGCGCGACACGACGCGCCTGAAATCTTCCAGCGGCAGCTCGCCGTGGCCTTTGCCAGCTATGAATCCCTGGGCGACGCGCTGGCGGTGGACGATGCCGACGCGGCGACCAAGGCGGCGGCCAACCTGGCGGGCGCGCTCCAGCTGGTGAACGCGGCCTCCCTCGACGGGCCGTCGCACAACGTCTGGACCTCGGCGCTGGCCGCGATGACGGACGGCCTGACCGCCATCCGCGAGGCCGGGGACATCGTCGGCATCCGCACCGGATTCTACCCGGTCTCCACCGGCATGGCCGAGGCTGTTCTCAAGCTCGGCATCACGACCGACGGACCGCTTTTCGAGATATTCTGCCCCATGGCCTTTGATTACGAGGGGGCCGTGTGGCTCCAGCGGGACGAGGACGTGCGCAACCCCTACTTCGGCGCGGCCATGTCGACCTGCGGCGAAACCAACCGGCAGCTCAAGCGATAGCGTGGAAGGGAACATGGGAAACGAACCCGAAACACGCATGGAAGCCAGGAGCCTCACCGACAAGGTCATCCGCTTCTGCCTTGAGCAGAAACTGATCGTCTTCCTCTTCGTGGCCGTGGTCATGGGCTGGGGCATGGTTGTCGCGCCCTTTGACTGGAAGATCGACGGGCTGCCCCGCGACCCCGTGCCCGTGGACGCCATCCCGGACATCGGCGAGAACCAGCAGATCGTCTTCACCCAGTGGATGGGCCGCTCGCCCCAGGACATCGAGGACCAGGTCACCTACCCGCTCACCGTCTCCCTGCTCGGCATTCCCGGCGTCAAGACGGTTCGCAGCTACTCCATGTTCGGCTTCTCGACCATCTACGTCATTTTCAACGAGGACATCGAGTTCTACTGGTCGCGCTCGCGCCTGCTGGAGAAGCTCAACAGCCTCCCGCCCGGCACACTGCCGCAGGATGTCAAGCCCACCCTCGGCCCCGACGCCACGGCGCTGGGGCAGGTCTTCTGGTACACGCTGGAGGGCAGGGACGAACACGGCAATCCCACGGGGGGCTGGGACCTCGACGAGCTGCGCAGCGTTCAGGACTGGTACGTCCGCTACGCCCTGCTCGGGGCGGAGGGCGTCAGCGAAACAGCATCCGTCGGCGGATTCGTCAAGGAATACCAGATCGACGTGGACCCGGACGCCCTGCGCGCGGCAGGTGTCACCCTGGAGGACGTCTTCTCGGCGGTGAGGATGTCCAACCTCGACGTGGGCGCCCGGACCATCGAGATCAATAGCGTCGAGTACCTGATCCGTGGCATCGGCTTCGTCAAGGAGCTTGGGGACATAGAGAAATCCGTCATCAAGGTGGCCAACAACGTCCCCATCCGCGTTCAGGATGTGGCCACGGTCACCCTTGGTCCCGCGCTGCGGCGAGGCGTGCTGGACAAGGGGGGGGCCGAGGCCGTGGGAGGCGTCGTCGTCGTGCGTTACGGCGAAAACCCGCTCCAGGTCATCAAGAACGTCAAGGCCAAGATTGCCGAGATCTCTCCGGGGCTGCCGTCCAAGACCCTGCCCGACGGAACGGTCAGCAAGGTGACCGTGGTCCCCTTCTACGACCGCTCCGGCCTGATCAACGAGACGCTGGGCACGCTGAACACGGCCCTGACCGAGGAAGTCCTGATCACCATCATCGTGGTGCTCATTGCCGTCATGCACCTGCCCAGCTCGCTGCTCATCTCATCCCTGCTGCCCATCGCCGTCATGATGGTCTTCATCGGCATGCGCCTGTTTAATGTCGACGCAAACATCGTGGCCCTGTCAGGCATCGCCATCGCCATCGGAACCATGGTCGACATGGGCATCATCATCTGCGAGAACATCCTCAAGAAATTCGAGCACGCCGCCCTTGACGAGAGCCGGATGAAGGTCATCTTCGACGGCGCGTCGGAGGTCGGCAGCGCGATCATGACGGCGGTGGCCACGACCATCGTCAGCTTCCTGCCGGTCTTTGCCATGGTCGGCCCGGAGGGCAAGCTCTTCAAGCCGCTGGCCTACACCAAGAGCTTTGCGCTCATCGCCTCGATTATCGTGGCCCTGACAGTGCTCCCGGCCATCGCCCATCTCATATATAGACGCAAAGAGTCCACCGCCCGGAAACGGCTGCCCAGTCATCTGGTGGACATGCTGTACATCGCGGCGGGCGTGGTCGTGATCCTCTTCGTGAAGTGGTGGGTCGGCCTGTTCCTCGTCGGCCTCGGCCTGCACCGCATCTTCGGCCATCTGCTCCCGCCGCGCATCGAAGGCCTGTTCAGCGGGGCCGAGAACTTCGGCGTCATCCTGCTTGTTGTCATATTCCTCTCCACCCACTGGCTGCCCCTGGGGCCGGAAAAGGGCGACCTGAGAAACGTCGTCTTCGTCTCGACGCTGATCGGCGGCCTGATGCTCTTCTTCCATCTGTTCCGGCGCGGCTATGCCACGATGCTGCGCTGGGTGCTTGATCACAAGGCCGCCTTCCTCTGCCTGCCCGCAGCCGTCATCCTTTGCGGCGCCCTGGTCTGGCTCGGCGGCGGCGCGCTGACTTCATGGCTGCCCGACGCGGCTCGCGCGTCCCGTCCCGTGGCCGGGCTGGTCCACCTGTTCCCCGGCCTGGGCAAGGAATTCATGCCGCCGCTTGATGAAGGCTCGTTCCTCTACATGCCCACCACCATGCCGCACGCCTCCATCGGAGAAGTGCATGATGTCCTCTCCAAACAGGACATGGCCATCCTGAACATCCCGGAAGTGGACGACGCGGTGGGCAAGCTCGGCCGTGCGGAGACCCCGCTCGACCCCGCGCCCGTGTCCATGATCGAGACCGTGATCAACTACAAGCCCGAGTACCTCGTCGATGAAAACGGCACGCGCCTGCGCTATCTGTACGACGAGGACCAGAAGGACTACTTCCGCTCGGCGGATGGCAAGCCGCTGCCCGCCGAAGACGGATTCCCCTACCTCGTACAGGGGTTCTACCCCCGCGACGAAAAAGGGGCGCTTATCCCCGATCCCGATGGCAAGCCATTCAGGCAATGGCGTCCCCGCCTCGACCCGGACCTGAACCCCGGACGGACGGCGTGGCAGGGGATTCGGAGCCCGGACGACATATGGGACGAGATCGCCAGGGCCGCGGAGATGCCGGGCACAACATCGGCCCCCAAGCTCCAACCCATTGCCGCGCGCATCGTCATGCTCCAATCCGGCATGCGCGCTCCCATGGGCATCAAGGTCAAGGGACCGGACCTTCCGACCATCGAGGAGTTCGGCCTGCGGCTGGAGCAACTGCTCAAGGAAGTCCCGTCCATCCAGCCCGCCGCCGTCATCGCCGACCGCATCGTGGGCAAGCCCTATCTCGAAATCGTCATCAACCGCGACGCCATCGCCCGGTACGGCATCACGCTCAGGAAGGTACAGGACGTCATCGAGGTGGCCGTGGGCGGCAAGGTCGTGTCCTCCACGGTCGAGGGGCGCGAACGCTACCCCATGCGGGTGCGCTACATGCGCGAGCTGCGGGACAGCATCGAGGAACTGGGCAACATCCTCGTGGCCGCACCGTCGGGCGAGCAGATTCCCCTGCAACAACTCGCCGACATGCGCTATGTCAGGGGGCCGCAGGTCATCAAAAGCGAGGACACGTTCCTGGTCGGCTACGTGCTGTTTGACAAGAAACCCGGCCACGCCGAGGTCGACGTGGTCGAGAGCACCCGCGAGTATATCGACAGCAAGATCGCCTCCGGCGAACTGACCGTGCCCAACGGCGTGTCATACGAATTTGCGGGCAACTATGAAAACCAGATCAGGGCGCAGAAGAAGCTGGCTGTCATCCTGCCGCTCGCGCTCATGGTCATCGTGGTCATCCTGTACCTGCAGTTCAAGTCCATGGCCACGACGCTCATGGTCTTTTCCGGCATCATCGTGGCCTGGTCCGGCGGCTTCATGATGATCTGGCTCTACGGGCAGGACTGGTTTCTCAACTTCAGCGTCTTTGGCACGCACATGCGCGACCTCTTCCAGGTTCATCCCATCAACCTGAGCGTCGCCATCTGGGTCGGCTTCCTCGCCCTGTTCGGCATCGCCTCGGACGACGGCGTGATCATGGCGACCTATCTGGACGAAAGCAGGGACAGCCGCGACACGAACAGCATCCGATCCATCCGCGAAGCCATCCTCACGGGGGCCCAGCGCAGGATACGGCCAGCCCTCATGACCTCGGCAACCACGATCCTGGCCCTGATTCCGATCCTGACCTCCACAGGACGCGGGGCCGACATCATGGTCCCCATGGCCATCCCCTCGTTCGGCGGCATGACCATCGCCATCCTGACGGTCTTCGTGGTCCCGACGCTGTATTGCCTGGCAGAAGAAACAAAATTCAAAGTGAACGAAAAACGCCGACAGCCGACCGACACCGAGTCGGAGCCGTCATAACCGCAACCCGCAACCAACCGTAAGGAGACATACAATGAAAAAACTGACCGCCATCACCACGGCCCTCGCCCTGACCCTGCTCGTGTCCGGCTTTGCCTTTGCAATGCAGGGCATGGACCATGGCAACATGAAGGCCGGAGACATGTCCGTGCATGACGGCATGCAGGTTGTCGAGACCAACCTGAACATGATGAAGACGGATGTCGAGACCATGAAGGACCCGGCCCAGCGCCAGGCCGCCATGAGCGCCATGAACAAGCACATGACCGACATGCACCACGGCATGGCGGCCATGGAAGGTCACGCCAAGAAGAACCACGACACAGGCATGGAAGCTTCCATGAAGCAGCTGAACAAGGAAATGATGATCACCATGAAGGGTATGGGCATGATGAAAAAAGACCCCGATGCCGCCATACGGATGATGGAGGAAGGCAACATGAAGATGGAGAAAACCCTGATGCAAATGAAAGGCAAGATGTAAAAAACATCATCAATTTGATTGCAAAGGTCATGGCTGGAGAAGATACTGTAAAGTGGCCTTACAATAGGTCCATCGCATAGTAGAGAATTCTGGCCCAGACAGATTCTTGAGACACCCCAATATCCACCCGATATCATTTGTATCTCCCACGAAAAAGGCTTAGAAGGTTTTCCTTCTAAGCCTCTATAATCATTGTTGGAGCTGGAGGGAATCGAACCCACTACCTCTTGAATGCCATGCACGAGGACGGGCGTGTAAGGATAGAAATGCTTTGATTTTTTATTTTGAAGTCAACAAGAAATCAGTGATGTTGGAGGCGTGTTGAATGCGTTTGGTTGACCGAATGGTTGACCGAAATCTAAGTTACAACTGGCGTTCCACATCCATGCTCTGATGCAGGATTCTGACGATAGTCACTGTCTCGTCTTCAACACGATAGAAGACCAGATGCTTGCCCACAGGGTGGCTGAAATACCCTTCTCTGATATGGTCACAATTTCTGCCGATACCGACATTCTCTGAGATCAAATAAAAAGACTGATCAAGACG
>CAMYLL010000032.1 GCA_947259235.1 uncultured Pseudodesulfovibrio sp.
AGAACTCACGGCCCCATCCATTGTCATTTCGCCCGAATAGTCAGCGCATTGTTCAATCGTTATGAGCGGTTGCCAGACTTAGCAACAATATTTTCAAAATGCGCCTTTTTTTTTCATTTTTTCGATGCTCTTTTCAGTCCTGGTGTTGTTTTCATCAGGGGCCGTATTTGCTATCACTGGAGAAAATCGCGAGGTATCCCATGCGGACCATTTGGCGCTCCAGTTTCTTCCTGTTCATGCTTTCATTTCTGGTCGTTGCATCGGTTCTGCCCGCTCGGGCCTTGGACCTGACCCTGCTCCATGTCAATGACTCCCATTCCTATCTTGATCCGACAGGGGACAGCCTCATTCTCGGTGGCGAGCCGACTTCGGCCCGGCTCGGCGGCTGGGAGCGGCTGGCGCGTGCGGTGGACGGGGTGCGGGCCGAGGGCGGCAACGTCCTGCTGCTGCACGCGGGCGACGCGGTCCAGGGCGATCTCTTCTTTTTGAAATACGACGGCCGCCCGGAAATGGAGCTGCTCGACCGATTCGGCTTCGCGGCCATGACCCTGGGCAACCACGAGTTCGACCGGGGCGCCGGGTTTCTGGCCCGGATGCTCGGCCACGCGTCGCTTCCCGTGCTCGCGGCCAACATCGATGCCAGCGGGGTCCCCGGGCTGGCGGCGCGGCTGAAGCCATACGTGGTTCTCGACGTGGCGGGAGAAAAGATCGGCGTGGTGGGGCTGACGGATGTCGATACCGGTTCGGTCTCCAACCCCGGTCCCGGGGTGCGCTTTACCGACGACGAGGCCGCTGCCCGGCGTGCCGTGGCGGCGTTGCAGGCCGATGGCGTGAACAAGATCATCCTGCTGACCCATGTGGGCCTTGCGCGGGACAGGGAGCTGGCCGCCTCGGTCCCGGGTGTGGATGTCATCGTCGGCGGTCACTCTCATTCGCTCCTGGGCGATCCCGTGGCCATGAAGGCTTTGGGCAAGGTGGTGGATGACGACTATCCCGTGACGGTCAAGGGCGCGGACGGCCACGACGTGTATGTGGTCACGGCCTGGAAGTGGAGCCGGGTGCTGGGACGCCTGGACCTGCGATTCGACGCGGACGGCCGGATTGTTTCCATCGGCGGCGGTCCTGTCCTGCTGGTGGATGACGACTTTAAGCGAAAGGACGACAGCGGCAGGCAAGCCGACCTGACCGGTGAGGCGCGCCGGGCCGTGCTGGCCGACCTGAAGGCCAGCCCTGTGGTCCGGGTGGCGGAAGGCGAGCCTGCCGAGCCCGGCTCACTGGCCGCGACGACCCGGGAGTACCTGCGCCCCTTCGAGCAGGGCGTGGCGGCCATGCGTACCGAGGTCATCGGCCGGGCCGCGAAGCCCCTGCCGCATATCCGCGTGCCCGGCGTGGACGAGAACGGGCGCGACCTGCGGGGCGGCAGCCTCCTTGCGCCGCTGGTCTGCCGCTCCATGCTCGACAGGCTGGCCGCCACGGCCGAGCCTGCCGACCTGGCCCTGATCAACGCGGGCGGCGTGCGCCATGATTTGGAGCAGGGCGACATCACGGTGGGCATGGCCTACACGCTCCTGCCCTTCAACAACACCTTGTTTGTCCTTGAAATGACCGGCGATCAGCTTCGGCGGGCCTTGGAGATCGGAGTGGGGCGCGGGGGCGGTGCGTTTCCCTACATGGCCGGGGCGCGCTACGAGGCGGACATGAACCGGCCCGCAGGCGAGCGCGTCCGTGAGGTGGCCGTGGGCGGGAAGGATGGGGGTTTTGCGCCTCTTGACCTGGCGCGCACCTATCGGGTGGTGACCAGCGCCTTCCTGGCTGGCGGCGGCGACGCCTACACGGTCATGGACGAGATAGCTGACCGGACCGACACGGGGTTCGTGGACGCCCTGACCTTCATCGACTATGTCAAGGCGGTCAAGATTCTTGAGCCGCCCAGCTCTTCGGGCGTGACCTACATACCGGCCAGGTGAGTCCGGCCCTGGCCGCGCCTTGCACGGGCGGCCCGGTCAGCAGACGGCCCAGCCCTCGTCGCGGGCGCTCTGGAGGAGCACCTCCATGGTGTGCATGTTGGCCCAGGCGTCCGTCAGGGGCGTGGGAACCGGCGTGTCGTTCAGGATGGACTGGGCGAACAGGTCGCCCTGGAGGGTGTACTGGTCGCAGACCCCGAAGGTGATGGTCTGTTCCGGGAACTCGTGGCCGTCGCGTTGCAGGATGATCTGGCTCGGCTTGTCGGGCGGCGCGTTGAAAGGGATGAGCAGCTCGATGCGCCCCCTTGTGCCCAGGATGTTCACCCGCTGATAGGGGGCGAGCTGAGTGGAGCAGGTGAAGGTGGCCACCCGGCCCGAGAAATCCATCATGCCCGAGAAGAGCCTGTCCGTGCCGAACTTCGGGTCCAGGTCCATGAATCCGCATACCCGGCCCGGCTCGGTGCCGAAAAGAAATCGCGACAGGGACACGCAGTAGCAGCCGATGTCCATGAGCCCGCCGCCGCCTATGTCCGCGCGGTTGCGGATGTTGTCCGGGTCGTCGTTGAAGTAGGAGAAGAAGGACTGGATGGTGGTCAGTTGGCCTATCTCGCCGCTGTCCACCCGCCGTTTGGCGTCCTGCCACTGGGGGTGGTGGCGGTACATGAACGCCTCCATGATCTTGATGTCCGGGTAGCGGCTGGTGGCGTCGATGAGCCGGTTGACGTCCTCGGTATCCAGGCCGATGGGCTTTTCGCACAGCACATGTTTTCCGGCGCGCATGGCGTTGATGGCCCAGTCCACGTGAAGATGGTTGGGCAGGGGGATGTATACGGCGTCGATGTCCGGGTCGTCCAGCAGGGCCTCGTAGCTGCCGTAGCTCTTGGGGATGCCGAGCTCGGCCCCGGCCGCCTCGGCCGCCTCCCGGGAGCGCGAGGCGATGGCGGTCACCTCGCAGTGCCTGCCGTTTTGCATGGCCGGGATGACCTTCTTCCTGCCAATGCGGGCCGTGCTCAGGATGCCGAAGCGAATTTTCCTCATAAAAATTCCTCTTTTTCAGATCGCCGGTTGCGCCATGTTGCGCGGGGTGTTTCCGCGTTTTCCACGGATATGGGGCAGAAACAACGCCCTGATCGCGCCGAAGAGAGCGTTTTCTTCACTGTTTCGCGGGGCAGCCCCGTCTGCTGGTCGAAAGACGCGCCGGGCCAACGGGCCGCCAAGGCTTGACGCTGCCGAAGCCCTCTCAGTATAACGACTTTCCGTCCGCGCGCAACCGGACGAATCCACAAAAAGGCAGTCGGCGTTCTTTGGCCGACACCACCGCCAAGGAGTCAACATGTCGGAGTTCACCAACGTCACCGTGGAAAAGAAGGCCAACGTCTATTTTGACGGCAGGGTTACCAGCCGGACCGTGATTTTCGGCGATGGCACCAGGAAAACCCTCGGCATCATGCTGCCCGGGGACTACGAGTTCGGCACGGACAAGGCCGAGGTCATGGAGATCACCGCCGGAGCCCTTACCGTCCAGCTGCCCGGCAGCGACGAATGGGTGGCCGTCACCGGCGGCGGGAGCTTTGACGTCCCCGCCACGTCGCGCTTCAAGCTCAATGTGACCGAAGTGGTCGATTACTGCTGCTCCTACCTGGACTAGCGGTTTTTTTCGGGATGCCCGGACCGGGTGACGGTTGTGTGCCGTCTGCCGCCGGGTGACTTTCTTCAACCAGCCACGGAGTGATGATGACCGACGAAGGCCAGAGAATAGAATTCGACGACCAGGGACCGTATCTTTTTCAGCGTCTTGATATGGAGCCGCAGGCCATGCTGCTCGACGACCATGATGTCTGCCTGCTCCAGTTCGGCCAGCTGTACCTGCCGGTGGCCCTTGCCGCCTGCCGTGCCCTGGCGGACGCGCTGACCAACATGAGCCAGGCCGCCATGGGCCCGGAGCGCGCGGGCATGACCCCGCTGGAGTTCGATCCCGACGAGACCACCGAGCTGCCCCTGCTCACCGGGGTGGCCGGGGAGAGCTTCCAGTATGACGACCTCATCTATCTGGACGTGGAGTTCGGCCAGACCCGGGCGCGGCTGTGCCTTTCCATCCTGGCGGCGGCCATGGTCGGGCAGATCGTGTCGCAGATTCCCTCGCGCTAGTCCTTTGTGCGCCCGGCCCGGGTGTGCCGATGTCCGGGCCGGGCGCGTTTTTCGTTCTTTTGTCGTTCTCCGTACCTTGCGTCCGCTTCGTTGTGCGGAGGCATCCCGCTAAACCAAGATCGCGCCGGAAGTCCGTTTGAGGAGTCCTCTCACGGCCGCTGCCCCCTTGACAGTTTTTCTGTGGTATGATTTGTGTGATTGGATACCGCAAACGTTTGCGGTATCGTTTGCGGGCCGGTATTCGGGGCGTTGTTGAGGAAATGCCCTGCTATTTCGGCTCCGGCGAGGTTTCTGGCGATTGTTTGTGGGGGTGAGCATGGGCTATGACGATTCCGCGCACCGGCGTCTCAATCCGCTGACAGGCGAATGGGTGCTCGTCTCCCCGCACCGGACCAAGCGGCCGTGGCAGGGACAGCTGGAGGAGCCGGACCGGACCTCCCTGGCCGCTCATGACCCGGACTGCTATCTCTGCCCGGGCAACGTGCGTGCGGGCGGTGCGGTCAACCCGGACTACTCGGACACCTTTATCTTCACCAATGATTTCGCCGCGCTGCTGCCAGAGACGCCGGACCTGCCGCCGGTCACGGACGAGCTGCTGGTGGCCGAGGCCGAGCCGGGCGTGTGCCGGGTGCTCTGCTATTCCCCCCGCCACGATCTGTCCATGGCCCGGCTGGGCCGGGACCGGGCGCGCGGGGTGGTGGATGCATGGTGCGGCGAGTTTGCCGACCTGGGCGGCCGCGCGGACATCGGATACGTGCAGATTTTCGAGAATCGCGGACAGGTCATGGGCTGTTCCAACCCGCATCCCCACGGCCAGATATGGGCCACGGGTAGCGTGCCCATGTATCCGGCGGCGGAGGACCTGCGCCAGCGCGACTATCTGGCCCGCAACGGCGAGTGCCTCCTGTGCCGCTACCTCGCGCGGGAACTGGCGGAAGGGGAACGGCTGGTCTTCCGCAACGGTTCCTTTGCCGTTGTCGTGCCCTTCTGGGCGGTGTGGCCCTTCGAGACCATGATCCTGCCCGCCCGGCACATGGGCTCCATCCTTGAGATGACCCCGGCGGAGCGGGACGATCTGGCTGAGGTGATGGTCCGCCTGGGCATCCGCTACGACAACCTCTTCGAGACGTCATTTCCCTATTCCATGGGCATCCACCAGCAGCCCGTCGACGGCCGCGACCATCCCCACTGGCATTTTCACCTCCACTACTATCCGCCGCTGCTGCGCTCGCGCTCGGTGCGCAAGTTCATGGTCGGTTTCGAGATGCTGGCCATGCCCCAGCGCGACCTGACCCCGGAATCCGCCGCGTCCCGGCTGCGGGCCATGGCGGAAGACCACTACCTGGAGCGCGGATGATGGACAGGCTGGACGCACTGCTGGCCGCCGTCGAGGGGCGCGAGCTGGACGGGGTCCTTGCCACCCTTTACGGCCCGGGCGACCTCGCGGCCCAGCGCGCACGCCATGCGGACCTGCTGCGGACCATGGCGGCGTGGTCGCCGGGTGTCGAGGGGGTTCTGGTCAACGCACCCGGCCGCACGGAGCTTGGCGGCAACCATACGGACCACAACAACGGCGTGGTTCTGGCCGCCGCGGTCCAGTTCGACTGCGTGGCCGTGGCCTCGCCCGTGCCGGGCAACGTGGTGCGCGTTCGTTCCGCCGGGTTTCCCGGCGTGATGGAGGTGGACCTGGACGACCTGTCGCCGCGAGCCGGAGAGGCGGGCATGCCGTCCGCCCTGGTCCGGGGCGTGGCCGCCGGGTTGCGGGAGATGGGCCATCCCGTGGCCGCATGCGACGTCTGCGTGGACGGCCGTGTGCCGGTGGGCTCGGGTCTCAGCTCGTCGGCCTCCTTCGAGGTTTGCATTGGGCAGGTGTTCAACGCGCTTTTCTGCGGCGGGACCGTGCCGCCCGTTGACCTCGCCCGCATCGGACGCCGGGCGGAGAACATCCACTTCGGCAAGCCGTGCGGGTTCATGGATCAGATCGCCTGCGCGGTGCAGGGTGTGCTGTCCATTGATTTCAAGGATCAGGCCGATCCCCTGGTGCGCGGGGTCGATTTCGACTTTGCCGGAACGGGCTATCAGCTCGCCGTGGTGGACACCGGCGGCAGCCACGCCGACCTGACGCCGGAGTACGCGGCCATCCCGGACGAGATGGTTCGGGCGGCCTGGGTGCTGGGCCGCGCCTCGGCGCGCGGGCTGACCCTGGCCGAGGTGCTGGCCGCCGCGCCCCGCCTGCGCCGGGAAGCGGGCGACCGGGCCGTGCTGCGGCTTATTCATTTCATCGAGGAAAACGAACGGGCGCAGGCCCAGGCCCGGGCCTTGCGAAGCGGCGACATGGACGGGTTCCTCGCCCTGGTTCGCGCATCCGGCGATTCGTCCTGGCGGCTGTTGCAGAACTGCGTGGCCACGGTCCGGCCCCTGGAGCAGGGCATCCCGCTGGCCCTGACCCTGACCGAGCGGTTCCTTGGCGGCGCGGGCGCGTGCCGGGTCCAGGGCGGCGGTTTTGCCGGAACCATCCAGGCCTATGTCCCGACGGACCGTTTCGAGGAATACGGACGGTTCATGGACGGCGTGTTCGGCCAGGGGGCGGTAGTCCCGCTCAAGGTGCGTCGGCCCGGCCATGAGCGCATCCGGCCCGTGGCCGCCCATGGGCGGGGGGTGTAGGCCGTGGCGCAGTTCACCATCAAGGACCTGGCCAGGAAGCTGGGCGTTTCCCCGTCCACCGTGTCCCGCGCCCTGAGCGACCACCCGGACATCAGCCCGGCCACCAAGCGGCGAGTGGCCGAAGCGGCTCAGAAATATCACTATCATCCCAATCAGATAGCCCAGTCCCTGCAAAAGAAGCGCAGCAGCACCATCGGCGTCATCGTGCCGGAGATCAGGCATAATTTTTTCTCCACGGTCATCAGCGGCATCGAGGAGGTGGCCTATGAATCGGGCTACACCATCATGGTCTGCCAGAGCAACGAGACCCTGGCCCGCGAGGTGCTCAACACCCAGGCCCTGGTGGCCAACCGGGTGGCCGGGCTGCTCATAGCCATCTCCACGGAGACGTCGCGGTGGGACCACCTGGAGAACGTGCTGGCGCGCGGGGTTCCCCTGGTCCAGTTCGACAGGGTGGCGGAGCCTCTGGACACCAGCAAGGTGGTCATCGACGACTACCGGGCCGCCTACGAGGCCGTGGTTCATCTCATTGATTCCGGCTATCGCCGCATCGGCCATTTTTCCGGCCGGGAGGTCATCGCCATGGACCGCCACCGTTGCCGGGGATACCTCGACGCCCTGGCTGATCACGGTCTGGCCTGCGACCGCAGGTTCCTGATCCGGGGCGGCTACCGCGAGGAGGACGGCCGGGCGGCGGTGGAGCGGCTCCTCGCCCTTGGCGAGCTGCCCGATGCCATCCTTGCCGTCAACGACCCGGTGGCGGTGGGGGCCTTTGTCCGGCTCAAGGAGGCCGGAGTGCGCATCCCGGAGGACGTGGCGCTGGTGGGATTTTCCGACACGCCCGCGGCCGCGCTCATCGATCCGGCGCTGACCACTGTCTACCAGCCCGCCTTTGAGATGGGGCGCACCGCCGCCTCGCTTTTGCTGGAGCAATTAACGGCGGAAGGTGGTAGCGTCGAAATGAAAACCGTCGTGCTCCCCACGGAGCTGCGCGTGCGCGGTTCGTCGCGGCCGAGGGGGGCGTGATGGGCGCGGGCGTGGAGCGGATCGCGTGGGGCGAGGTCCCCGGCCCTGGCGGCGCGCGGGCGGTGGAGCTTTTCACCCTGACCGGATCTACCGGCATCCGGGCGCGGGTGGCCACCTGGGGAGCCGCACTGGTGGGGCTGAGCGTGCCGGATCGCACCGGGAACATGGACGAGGTGGTCCTCGGATTTGACTCCCTGGCCGGATACCGTGCCGACAGGAATTACATGGGCGTTGTCATCGGCCGGACGGCCAACCGCATCGGCAGGGCGCGATTTTCCCTGGACGGGGCCGAGTACGCGCTGGACAGGAATCAGGGGGCGCACCACCTGCACGGCGGCGCGGGCGGGTTCCACTCCCGGGTCTGGTCGGTCGAGGCCCTGGACGAAAGCGCGGCGGACGAAAGCGCGGCGGACGGGAGCGCGGCGGACGGGCCGAGCCTGACGCTCTGCCTCGTCAGCCCGGACGGTGACCAGGGCTATCCGGGCACAGTGACCGCCCGGGCCTGCTATCAGGTGACCGGGGACGGGCTGCGCCTGACCCTGCGGGCGGAAACGGACAGGCCCACCGTGGTGAACATGACCGGCCACGCCTATTTCAACCTGGGCGGCCAGCAAGCGCGAGACATTCTTGATCACGAGGTGTCCATTCGGGCCGGTCGGTATCTGGAGGCGGACAGGGACCAGTTGCCCACGGGCGGGCTGTGCCCGGTGCGGGGAACAGGGTTTGATTTCACCTCGCCGGTGCGCCTGGGCGACCGGTTGGGCGACGCTTTCGCCCCCCTGGACGCGGGGCAGGGGCCAGAGCACGGTTTTGATCACGGCTTCGTGCTTGACGGCGAGCCGGGGCGGCTGAACCCCGCCGCGCGGGTATGGCATCCGCAGACCGGGCGGGTGCTTGAGGTGTGGACCACCCAGCCCACGGTGCATTTTTACACGGGCGGTTTCGTCGCGCCGGGGCCGGACGCCCGGGGCGGCGGGGTGTACGGCCCGGCCAGCGGGCTGTGCCTGGAGGCCCAGGGATATACCGATGCGCCCAACAGACCGGAGTTCCGGCCGGTGACGCTGCGGCCGGGGCAGCAGTATGAGCAGACAACCGAGTACCGCTTTGCCGCAGTGCGGGGAGCGGATGACGCAGAACAGACAGGTGGGGAGCAATGGCACACGTCGAGCTGAGGAAAGTGGTCAAGCGGTTCGGAAGCGTGGAGGTGGTCCACGGCATCGACCTCGACATACGGGACAACGAATTCCTCGTGCTCGTCGGTCCATCGGGCTGCGGCAAGTCCACGGTGCTGCGCATGATAGCCGGGCTGGAGCCCATCAGCGGGGGTGAGGTCTTCATCGGCGACAGGATGGTCAACCACGTCTCGCCCAAGGACCGCAACGTGGCCATGGTCTTTCAGAACTACGCCCTCTACCCGCACATGACCGTGCGCTACAACATGGGTTTTTCCCTCAAGATGAGCGGAAAATCCCGGGACGAGATAGCGGCCAAGGTGGACGAGGTGGCCGGTATCCTTGAACTGGGACCATACCTGGACCGCAAGCCGTCGGAGCTCTCGGGCGGGCAGCGCCAGCGCGTGGCCATGGGCCGGGCCATGGTGCGCAAGCCCGACGTGTTCCTCTTCGACGAGCCGCTCTCCAACCTCGACGCCCAGCTGCGCACCCAGATGCGCCTTGAGCTGCGTAAGATGCACATGCGGCTCATGACCACCACCATCTACGTCACCCACGACCAGATCGAGGCCATGACCCTGGCCGACCGCATCGTCATCCTCAAGGACGGCCTCATCCAGCAGGTGGGCACGCCCATCGAGGTCTTCGAGAAACCGGCGAACGTCTTTGTGGCCCGCTTCATCGGCAATCCGCCCATGAACATTCTCAAGGGCACGTTCAAGGTGATCGACGGCCGACGCTGCGTGGCGGCAGGCAAGTCCGTCTTTCCCGTGCCCGCCGGGGGCGACTCCCTCGGCGACGGCGACCCGGTGCTCATCGGCATCAGGCCCGACGCCATCAAGATGGGCGACAGGATCGAGAAACTGCCCAAGGAATGGCTGTGCCGGGGCGAAGTGGTGGTGTCGGAGATTCTCGGCGGCCATTCCCATCTCGAAATCGTGGTGGACGGCGAAAATGAGCTGCTGGCCGAGGTGGAGGGCAGGGTGGTGGCCCATCCGGGCGAGATTGTGCCCATCGGCTTCGAGTTCGACAGGATGGTCTTGTTCGACCCGGAGACCAAAGAGGCGATTCGTTGATTTTCATAAGGTGTAACATTTTGTAATCGTATGTAATTGATTCGTTCAAGGTGAAGTGTTTCAACACAGGAGGCAGTATGATCAAGTCGTTTTCCAAGTACATCGTCATCATGGCGGCAGCGTTGCTGCTGGCGGCCCCGCAGGCCGTCCAGGCCAAGGAACTGACCGGCGAGCTGGAGATATTCTCCTGGTGGGCCGGTGATGAAGGCCCGGCCCTGGCCGCCCTCATTGACATCTACAAGAAACAGAATCCCGGCGTCGAGGTCATCAACGCCACGGTCACCGGCGGTTCCGGCGTCAACGCCAAGGCCGTGCTCAAGACCCGCATGCTCGGCGGCGAGCCGCCGGACAGCTTCCAGGTCCACGCCGGGCAGGAGCTCATCGGCACCTGGGTCAAGGCGGACCGCATGGAAGATCTGACGCCCCTCTTCAAGGAGCAGGGCTGGATGGACGTCTTCCCCGAGGGGCTGATCAAGCTCATCGGCACCGACAAAGGCATCTGGTCCGTGCCGGTCAACGTCCACCGCTCCAACGTCATGTGGTACATCCCGGCCAACCTCGCCAAGTGGGGCGTGGCCGTGCCCAAGACCTGGGACGAGTTCTTCGCCATCGCCCCCAAGCTCAAGGAGCAGGGTGTCCTGCCCCTGGCCCTGGCCCAGAACTGGACCGCCAACCACCTGTGGGAATCCGTGGCCCTGGCTTCCCTGGGCGCGGACAACTGGGACGCCCTGTGGAACGGAACCCTGGCCTTTGACAGCCCCGAGGGCATCAAGGCGTGGGAGATGTTCGGCAAGGTGCTTGAATACACCAATGCGGACGCCTCCTCCCTGTCCTGGCAGCAGGCCACCGACATGGTCATCGACGGCCGCGCCGCCTTCAACATCATGGGCGACTGGGCCGCGGGCTACATGTACACCACCAAGAAGATGACTCCGGGCAAGGACTTCGGCTGGGTCGCCTCTCCCGGTACTTCCGGCGAGTTCCTGTTCCTGGCCGATTCCTTCGGCCTGCCCCTTGGCTCGCCCCACCGCGACAACGCCATCGCATGGCTGAAGATCCTCGGCTCCAAGGAAGGCAGCGACGCCTTCAACCCCATCAAGGGGTCCATCTCGGCGCGCACCGATTCCGACCTGAGCAAGTACAACGACTACCTCAAGTCCGCTGCCGCCGACTTCGGCAAGGACCGCGTGGTCGGCTCCCTGGCCCACGGCGTGGCCGCCAACGAGACCTTTATGGGTGGCTTCGCCTCCGTCATGGAGATGTTCCTGAAGACCAGGAATCCCCAGGCCGCTGCCAAGGCATGCCAGCAGCTGGCCAAGAAGAGCAGGATAGGCGAATAGACAACGACGGGCACAGTGCGCCGGGGGCCATGCTCCCGGCGCACCGTGCTCCTTTGGCGTAGGCTGGCCCCGGGGGCGGCCTGCGGGCGACAGGGGAGGGAAACATGCGGGAAGCTTCACGGGACAGGGCTAAGGCGTTTTTGACGCTTCTGCCGTCGATCATACTGGTCGCCGTGTTCGTTTACGGATTCATAGGCAACACCATCTGGACGTCCATGACGGATTGGGGCGGGTCCGGCGCACTGGCCACCGAGCCGGTCAAGAATTTCATCGGCCTTGATAATTACGTGGACCTCTTCACCGGATTCCTGGGCGGGGGCTTCCGCCAGGATCTGGTCAACGCGGTCTACTATTCCATAATGCTCCTGGCCGGAGCCGTGGGCCTTGGCATGTTCATCGCCATACTGCTGGACCGCAAGCCCAAGGGCGAGGACGTCCTGCGGACCATTTTCCTGTATCCCATGTCACTGTCCTTCATCGTCTCCGGCACCATCTGGCGCTGGCTCCTGGCCCCCCAGGGCGGTGTCAACGTGCTGCCTGCCTATGCGGGGTTCAAGCCGCTGGATTTCGCATGGCTCTCCAGCACCGGCGCGATCCTCGAATTCAACTGGCAGAACCTCTTCCAGGTGTTGCTCTATGCGGCGGCCTTCGTGATGATCATGGTCGGCCTGTGGGGGGTGCGCCGTGATCCCCGGCGGGCGGTACTGCGCTGGATCGGACCGGGGGCGGCGGCGGGCCTGTTGGTCTGGCTGTTCGGCGACCTGCTCCCCCAGGCGCTCTTCATGGAGGAGACGCACGGCTTCAATCTCGCGACCCTGGGCATTATCATGGCCACCATCTGGCAGTATTCCGGCTACACCATGGCCCTCTACCTGGCCGGGTTCAACGGCATCTCCCAGGACCTGCGCGACGCGGCCATGCTCGACGGCGCAAGCGAGGCGGGCTACTACCGCCACGTGGCCATTCCCATGCTCAAGCCCATCACCATCAGCGCGGTCATCATCCTCTCCCACATCTCGCTGAAGATGTTCGACCTGATCTTTGCCATGACAGGGCCGGACAACGCACAGACCGGACATCCCGCCCTGACCATGTATCTGACCACCTTCCGCGCCAACGACTTTGCCCGGGGCGCGGCCATCGCCATCGTGCTGTTCATGATCGCGGCCCTGTTCATCGTGCCCTATCTGGTCAGCCAATACCGCCAGAGGCGCAGGGGATGACCATGACGCGCACATCCGTTTTCGGCACGATTCTGCTCTATTCCACCCTGGGCCTGCTCGCCGTGCTCTTTCTCATGCCCGCCTACATGGCGGTCGTCACCGCCCTCAAGCTGCCGGCGGATATCAGCCTGCCCTCGGCCTGGGAGCTGCCCCCGGTCTTCAACTGGTCGAGCTTTGCGGATGCCGCGGCCATGCTGCGGCCCAATTTCGTCAACTCCGTCATCCTGACCATCACGGCCACCATCGGTTCCACCGTCCTCGGCTCACTCAACGGGTATGTCTTCTCCAAGTGGAAGTTCAAGGGGAGCGAGGTGGTCTTCACACTCTTCCTCTTCGGCATGTTCATCCCGTACCAGGTCATTCTCATCCCGCTCTTCCAGACCCTGCGCGCCATGAATCTCTATGGCGGCCTGCCGGGGCTGATCCTGGCGCACATCGTCTACGGCCTGCCCATCACCTCGCTCATCTTCCGCAACTTCTATTCCCAGATACCCACAGCCCTCATCGAATCGGGACGTCTGGACGGCGCGGGGTTCTTTTCCATCTACCTGCGTATCGTGTTCCCGCTCTCCATTCCCGGATTCGTGGTCACCAGCCTGTGGCAGTTCACCCAGATCTGGAACGAGTTCCTCTGGGGCATCTGCCTCACCCGGCATGCGGACAATCCCATCACCGTGGGGCTTGCCCAGTTGGCCGGGGGGCAGGCTGTGAGCTGGAACCTGCCCATGGCCGGTTCGATCATGGCCGCCGTTCCCGTGCTGTGCATCTACATATTCCTTGGCAGATATTTCATTCGCGGCCTGCTGGCCGGATCGGTCAAGGAGTAGTCCGCAGCCGGGATACCCGTCGTCGTGCCGGGATCAGGCGAGCTCGTGCAATTTCGCGCAACAGCCTCCGCCAGGACAGACCGCGTTGCGTGTTTGAAGCCACAAATACGCGCAATGTGTATCTGAGAGCCGCCGTTGGTCGTTTTTTTGGTGCAGGTTTGGCAGGCTGTCGCCAGTTTGGCGTTTCGTGCTGCGTTTATCCTTTTCAATTGTCTGAATTAAAAACAGAAAATTATTTACATGGTGCGCCTGTCGCGCGCCGTAAACTGGGTTTTTCTATGATGAGTGTCTGCTTTCGAGGCCCTAAGTGTCGTTGGTTGTGTAAAAAGTTCTGGCAATATCGCGCAAAAGCCTGAAGTGAGGCATAGCCTATGCAACCTCCGTCACATTCCATGAAGGAGGAATCGAAATGGAACTCATATTCAACGTACATGGTCACTCATGCGACCTGGCACTGCACCCCATATCCGAAAAGACCGCACGAATCATCAAGAAGCACGGCTCCGAGGTATACTCCATGAAGCCCCTTGAGTGGTGGAGGAAGGGTAACACCGCCACCTGGGGTATGCGTATGGACGACAA
>CAMYLL010000033.1 GCA_947259235.1 uncultured Pseudodesulfovibrio sp.
GGCGGACGAGATCGAAGGTCTGCCGGTGGTGCACGACATAGCCGACCTGCCGCGCGGGCTTGATCTGGCCGTCATCGCCGTGCCCCGGGAGCATGTGCTGGCGTCCATAGAGGCGCTGGCAGGGATCAAGGCCCGGTCGGTCATCGTCATCACCGCCGGGTTCAAGGAGGTGGGCAAGGACGGGTATCATCTTGAGCAGGAGATCAAGGCCCTGTGCGAGGCCAACGCCATGGCCATGCTCGGTCCCAACTGCCTGGGCATGATGAATCCCGCCAAGGGGGTCAACGCCTCCTTTGCCGCGGGCCAGCCAAAGGCGGGGTCCATCGCCTTCTTTTCCCAGTCCGGCGCGCTGTGCGTCGCCATTCTCGACTGGGCCCTGGGCGAGAACATCGGCTTCTCCAAGTTCATCAGCCTGGGCAACAAGGCGGGTATCGACGAGGCGGACATGCTCGGCTATCTGGACGGCGACGCCGACACCAAGGTCATCCTCGGCTATATCGAGAACGTGGAGCACGGTGACGCCTTCCTCAGGCAGGCGCGCGCCGTGTGTCGCAACAAGCCGGTGATCATGATCAAGGCCGGAACCACGGCGGCGGGCGCCAAGGCCGCGTCGTCGCACACCGGGGCCATCGCCGGGTCGGACCAGACCTACACCGCCGCCTTCCACCAGTCCGGGGTCATCCGGGTGGCCGATGTGGCCACGCTCTTCAACCTCGCCCAGGCCTTCTCCTCCCAGCCGCTGCCCAAGGGGCCGAACCTGGCTGTGGTCACCAACTCGGGCGGGCCGGGCATCCTCACGGCAGACATAGCGGACCGCTCGCGGCTGACCGTGGCCGAGCTGTCCCAGCGCACCATCGCGCGGCTTCAGGAATTTCTGCCCAGCTACGCCGCCTTCTACAACCCGGTGGATATCGTCGGCGATGCCGACGCCGCGCGCTACCGCCGCACCCTCGACGTGGTGGCCGAGGACCCCATGGTCCACTCCCTGCTGGTGCTGCTCACGCCCACGGCTTCGGTGGAGATAGAGAAGACCGCCGAGGCGGTCATCCACACGGCCAGGAAGTGCGGCAAGCCCGTTTTCGCCTGCTTCATGGGCAAGACGCGGGTGGCCGGTGCGCGGGCCAAGCTCATGGAGGCCGGGATTCCCTGCTACGCCTTTCCCGAGCCCGCTGTCCGCTCCATCGAGAGCATGTACGAATATTATTTGTGGAAGCACAGGCCAGAGCAGGTCTACGCGCGGTTCCCGTGCGACAAGGAGCAGGTCCTCAAGCTCATCCGCGAGCACGAGGAGCGCAACGAGCCGGAGATCGTCGAGTTCGAGGCCCAGGCTGTGCTCCGGGCCTACGGACTGCCCACGCCCAAGACCGTGCTGGCACGCTCCAGCGACGAGGCCGTGGCCGCGGCCGAAGAGATCGGCTATCCCGTGGTGCTCAAGATCGCCTCGCCGCACATCTCGCACAAGTCCGACGTGGGCGGCGTCAAGGTCAACCTGCGCGACGCGGGCGAGGTCATGCAGACCTTCAAGGACATCACTGCCCGGGCCCAGCGCATGCGCGACGACGCCTATATCGCGGGTTGCCTCGTGCAGGAGATGGCCCCTCCCGGGGTCAAGGAGGTCATCATCGGCTTCAAGCGCGACGAGCAGTTCGGGCCGATGCTCATGTTCGGGTTGGGCGGGATATACGTGGAGATCATGAAGGACATCTCGTTCAAGCTCGCGCCCCTGTCGCGGCAGAACGCCTTCGAGATCGTGCGCGAGATCAAGTCCTACATGCTGCTGCGCGGGCTTCGCGGCGAGCCGCCGGTGAACTTCGCGGCCCTGGAAGAGATCATCCTGATCATGTCCCAGCTGGCCATGGATCTGCCCCAGGTATGGGAAGCCGAGTTCAACCCCGTGCTGATCAACCATGAACGGGCCATGGTGGCCGACGTGCGCATGACCCTGCAGCTCAAGGACACCCACTAGCCTTCGGGCGGTGCGCATCCGTCCGGCGTGTCCCGCCGCTGGCGGGGGGGGGCGCTGGAGCCATTCCAGCCGAGGTAATTGCGCAGCGGAAACCGCTGTTCCGTCGGCGCGCGCCGGATGAGGCGGGCTACGCCTGCTTCCTGCGCAGTGACGTGACGGCCTCGCCGCCTATCCCCCAATTGTCTGTTTCCACCTCGTCGATGATGACGAAGGTTGTGGCCGGGTTCTTGCCCAGCACGTCGGCGAGCAGGTCGGTGACGCCTGCGATCAGGCGCTGCTTCTGCTCGGTGGTCGCGCCCTCGTTGGTGATGCGGATATTGACGAACGGCATGGAGTCTCCCTGTGCTGTTGGTGGGGCGGAGCGTATTCTCATCAGCCCCGGTCTATGGGCGACCATACCCCAGCCACCGGGACAATTCCAAGCCAGAATCTCCAGCCATGCCGACCACGCTGGGCAGGCGAGGCCGGGCAAACGGTCCGTTTTTATAATTCCTCCTTTTCCGATAGGGAAATACCCTCGGCGATAATTGCTCATTGGATGTTCGAAATGGCACGAAGAGTTATTCGTTTTACGCAACCTACCGATAGATCAGCTGTAATTTTGAAAGCGCATATTAAATCCCCTCAAATGACTTGACGCAATTTTATTGGTTATATACCAACACCTGAAACAATCTATACTAAGTCAGTATGGATACCGGGCTTGGGGCAAAGGCGGGCGGATACGGCCGCTTTTAAGCTCGGGTCGCGAAAACGGCTCTGACAGAGGGTTCGCAGCTGTGCGAGCGCTGTCCGGGGTGGTCGGATCGCGATGCGGCGCGCGCGGGGGGATTTCATACCTGCGCGGGTTGCGATTTTGGATATGGGTGCTTCCCGAGGGAGCGTTCGGACCGTCCGGAAGGACTGGCTCCGGCGTTGATCCTTATGGAAGCAGCCGGGTTTTATGAGGGGCTCGTTGCACTAACGCTTCCCGCGTATTGCTACAACCCGAGAGACGTTCCCGAGGCTTGCCGGGCGAATCCGTTCGCCATGGCTGGTCTTGGGCGAGCCGTGCGTCATGTTGGCCGCGGTCGCGCCGGGGATAGTCCGGTTGGAGAAGGTGCACAGTATTCCACCAACTTATCAAGGAATGCGTTATGGAGAAAGGAAGAAGACTGCTATTTTGGGCTGGAATCCTTTTCGTGTTCGCCGCGACATCGATTGTCTGTCTGGAGGCTCAAGGAATTGACGCGCGGGCTGATGCCCCCGCTTCGGTCCGGGTCGACCTGGTGACCATCGACACGCTGGCGAGCTACGAGAAGCTTGAACTGCCCGAGGTGACCTTCTATCACGACAAGCACACCGACGCCCTGGCCAAACAGGGCAAGGACTGTGCGAGTTGTCACAAGAAGGACGCCGATGGAAAACTGTCCACCAAATTCATGCGTCTCGCGGACGAGAATGCCGGGAAGATCAAGGAAATTTACCACAGCGGGTGCATAGGCTGTCACCAGTCCATGGCCGACGCCGGTCAGGAGACCGGACCGCTGGACGGACAGTGCCGCTCCTGTCACACCGACAAGAAGCAGGAGACCGCATGGAAAGAGATTTCCATGGACAAGTCCCTGCACGCCACTCACGTCAAGGCCACCGGCGGCGACGAGAAGTGCGGCACGTGTCATCACCAGTATGACGCTACCCTGAAGAAGACCATCGAGGTCAAGGGCAAGGAAGACAACTGTCGCGACTGCCACCTCTCCCAGCCGGCCGAGAACGCCGAAGGGGTGATGGTTTCCTCCTACTCGCAGTCCGCCCACGCCAAGTGCGTTTCCTGCCATCAGGAGTTTGCGGAAAAGAAGAAGGACACCGGCCCCATCTCCTGCGCCGGATGTCACTCTGCCGAAGCACAGGCCAAGATCAAGGTCGTCAAGGATGCGCCCCGCCTCAAGCGCGGCCAGCCTGATGCCACCCTGCTTGTGGCCATGGCCGACGGCAAGGCCCGTGCAAACATCGGCCCGGTCGCCTTCGACCACCTCAAGCACGAGACCGCCCTCAACGACTGCCGCTCCTGCCACGTGGGCAAGGGGTCCATGGACGGCAAGTTCTTTGAGCTGGCCGGAGACATGCACCTGCGCACCAACATGCAGGGCTGCATCGGCTGCCACGAGACCAAGCAGGAAGAGCCGGTGTGTGCCGGTTGTCACTCCCAGATGCCTGTCAACGCCGCGCCGAGCAAGACCTCCTGCGCCAAGTGTCACGACGAATCCCTCAAGGAACTCTACGCCGACGGCGTTGTTCCCGCCAAGGAAGTCATCGCCGCCAAGGCCGCCGAGCTGGTCGCCGCCCGCGACATGCGCGTCATGACCATTACCGACGAGGACATCCCGGAGACCGTGGTCATCGGTTCGCTGTCCGCCACCTATGAGCCCAGCAAGCTGCCTCACCGCAAGATCGTCAAGCGGCTGATCAAGGACATGCAGGGCAACAACCTGGCGGGCTACTTCCATGGGCAGGATACGCTCATGTGTCAGGGCTGCCACCACAACAGCCCGGCTTCCAAGACCCCGCCCAAGTGCGGAAGCTGTCACGGCGCGCCCTTTGATCCGGCCACTCCGGACAGGCCGGGCCTGAAAGCCGCCTACCATGGCCAGTGCATGAGCTGCCACACCGCAATGAAGCTTGAGAAGCCCGATTCCAGGGGCTGCGGTGATGCAGAAGGCTGTCACAAGAAGAAGTAATCCGAACCCGGTGAAAATACACTAGGAGTCAGTCCATGAAACGAAGAAACTTCCTCGGCCTGATGGGAGCGGCGGGTATCTCCGCAACGCTTGCCACCGAGGCTCAAGCCGGTGGAAACATACACTTTGAAGGCTACCCGGGAAGCAAGGGCGTTCTTTTCGACGCCACCCGCTGCATCGGCTGTCGCAAATGCGAGGTCGGCTGCAACGAGGTCAACAACCTTCCCAAGCCCGCGAAGCCCTTTGACGATCTCACGGTGCTCGATACCGAGCGGCGTACGCAGAACGAGGCGTACACCGTGGTCAACAAATACGTGCAGGAAGACGGCACGACCGTGTTCAGGAAGATCCAGTGCATGCATTGCCTGGAGCCTTCCTGCGCCTCGGCCTGCTTCGTCTCGGCCTTTGCCAAGCAGCCCTCCGGCGCGGTGACGTACGACGAGTCCGTCTGCGTCGGCTGCCGCTACTGCATGGTGGCCTGCCCGTTCGAGATCCCCACGTATACATACAACGATCCCATCACCCCCAAGGTGGTCAAGTGTGATCTGTGCGACGCGAACATCAAGGCCGGCCGTATCGCCGTGCCCGGGTGCGTCAGCAAGTGTCCCAAAGAGGCCCTGATCTTCGGCGAGCGCGATGAACTGCTCAAGATCGCCCGCAACCGCATCGAGGCCGCCCCGGACAAATACTTGGATCACATCTACGGCGAGCGCGAGATGGGCGGCACAAGCTGGCTCTATCTCTCGGGTGTGCCGTTCAAGCAGATCGGCATGCGCGAGGATCTGGGCGTCCAGTCCGGTCCCGAGCTGACCTCCGGCGCCCTGTCCGTGGTCGCCATGGTTCCCGCCCTGTGGCCCCTGCTCCTGGCAGGCGTCTACGGCATGACCAAGCGCACGGACAAGATCAACAAGAAAGAAAAGGCCGACGCAGTCGCCGAAGCCATAGCCACCACGCAGGACAAGGCCAAGGCCGACCTCAAGACCGCCATGGAGCGTGCTCAGGCGGACAAGGAAGCCACAGTCAAGCGTGAAGTCGCCAAAGCCCTCGAGGAAGCCGCCAAGGCTGCCGAGGAAGGCGAAAAGGAAGAGGAGGGCGCGTAAATGACTACCGAAGCCATCTCCAAGAAATCACTGTTCACCCCGTTTAACGTCATTGCCGGGCTGATCCTGGCCCTGGGCGCCGTCCTCACGGTCTGGCGCTTCACGCAGGGCCTTGGCGCGGTGACCAACCTCGACAACAACAACCCCTGGGGCATCTGGATCGGGTTCGACCTGCTCTGTGGTGTCGCCCTGGCCGCCGGTGGCTACGTCACCTCCTCGGCCGTCTACCTCTTCGGCATGAAGAAGCACCACGCCGCCGTGCGCCCGGCCATCCTGACCGCGTTCCTCGGCTACCTCTTCGTCGTTGTCGCTCTGAACTACGACCTGGGCCGTCCCCTGCGTCTGCCTTATCCCTTCGTGGTCCAGTCCGGTACGACCTCCATGCTCTTTGAAGTGGGCTTGTGCGTCGCCCTGTATCTGACGGTCCTGTTCCTGGAGTTCTCGCCCGCCGCCCTTGAGTGGCTGGGCTACAAGCGCCTGCGCAACACGATCCACAAGTGCACCATCGCCCTGACCATCTTCGGCGTCGTGCTCTCCACCCTGCATCAGTCCTCGCTGGGCGCGTTGTACCTCATCGCCCCGAGCAAGCTGCATCCGCTGTGGTACTCCACCTACCTGCCGACCTTCTTCTTCGTCTCGTCGGCCGCGGCGGGCATGTCCATGGTCATGCTCGAAGGGTGGCTCTCCCACAAGCCGTTCCACAACGTCATGAGCGATGAATACCTCGGCCAGCACGACGACCTCTACTACGGATTCGCCAAGGGCGCGTCCTGGGTCCTGCTCGGTTACGTCTTCATCAAGGTCATCGGCGTGGCCGTGGACAACGAGTGGAGCATGCTGGCTTCCGGCTGGGGCCAGTGGTTCCTCTTCGAGCTCCTGGGCTTTGCGCTCCTTCCCTCGCTGCTCTACGCCATCGGCGCGCGCGAGCGGAACCTCAAGCTCATCCGCTGGACCGCGCTGCTGACCGTTGTGGGCATCGTCCTCAACCGTCTCAACGTGTCCCTCATCGCCTTCAACTACCACCTGCCCTCCGAGATGCGCTACTTCCCGAGCTGGCAGGAGGTCGGTGTCACCCTGTTTGTGTGCACCATGCTCGTCGTAACCTTCAAGTTCATCGTCACTCGGATGCCGATCTTCTACGATCACCCCGAGTACAAGGATGAGCACTAAACCCTGGGAGGACGGGAAACATGCATCAGATATTCTACACCCTTCAGGATTTCATGCTCTACACCAAGGGGTGGGCATACATCCTCATGGGCACGTCCCTGGTGGTTTTCGTGGCCTACTGGAAGTTCCTCTTCGGCAGGGACAAAGATTAACAGGTCATAAGATACGAGGAGTATACAATGTACGAGATCTTAACCGGACCCGGCCTGTGGCTGGCATTCGCCATCGCCGTCATCGGGCTTGTTGTCCGAACCGTATTCTATATCCAGGGGCTCAACTGGAAGCTGGACCGCGTGGCCTACACCGCCTTTCCGGCGGCAGGGGCCAAGGGAGCCATCCGCTCCATCCTGGCGTTCCTGGTTCCCTTTGGCAACCACAGCTGGCGCGCCAAGCCAGGCTTCACCGTGATGTTCTTCACGTTTCACATCGGCCTGCTGGCCGTGCCGCTCTTCCTTGAGGGGCACGCCGTCATCCTGATGGAGCGCTTCGGCATCGCCTGGCCCTCCATGTCCATGGGCGCTGCGGACTTCTGGACCGTTGCCATGCTCGTGGCCGCCCTGGGCATCGCCATGCGCCGCCTGCTGCTGCCCGAGGTGCGCATCGTGACCGACGCCAAGGACTGGTTTGTGCTCATCATCTCCGTCGCCCCCTTCCTGTCCGGCTACATGGTCGTGCATCAGATCGGCGACTACAACTTCTGGCTGCTTGCTCACATCGTCAGCGGCCTGGCCTGGATCGCGCTTCTGCCGTTCACCAAGCTGTTCCACGTTGTCGGCTTCTTCTGGTCCCGCGCCCAGCTGGGCATGGACTATGGCATCAAGCGCGGCGGCATGAAGTACAAGAGCTTCGACTGGTAAGTCGCAGGCCAAAAAAGGAGAAGCAAAATGCCCGAAGGAAAGCTTTGCAATAGAAAGCCGATCAACACCGAGGAGTACCTCCAGCAGGTCCTCAGCGATACCGGCGGCAAGCAATACTATAAGGAAATGGAAGAACTCGACGTCGATGTCGAGAAGCTCCAGGCCTCGCTCAAAGCCACGCTCAAGTCCAGGCTCAAGACCTGGCTCGACATGTGCGCCCACTGCGGCCTGTGCGCTGACGCCTGTTTCCTCTACGAAGTCAACGATCGCGATCCCAAGCAGGTTCCGGCCTACAAGATCCAGTCCACGCTCGGCGAGATCGTCAAGAAAAACGGCAACGTGACCAACGAGTTCCTGCGCCACTGCATGGACGTCGCTTGGTCCCAGTGCACCTGCTGCAACCGTTGCGGCCACTACTGCCCCCACGGCATCGACATGGGCGTCATGTTCGGCTATCTGCGCGGCCTGCTCTACTCGCAGGGCTTCGTGCCCTGGGAGCTGAAGATCGGCTCCGGCATGCACCGCGTCTATCGCGCCCAGATGAACGTCACCACCGAGGACTGGGTCGAGACCTGCGATTGGATGGCCGAGGAGTCCGAAGAGGAGTGGCCGGGGCTGACCATCCCCATCGACGTCGAAGACGCCGATATCATGTACACCCTCAACGCCCGCGAGGCGAAGCACTACCCCGAGGACATCGCCGAGGCGGCCATCCTCTTCCACCTCACGGGTGAGAACTGGACCGTTCCCAGCGAAGGCTGGGAGCAGACCTCGCTCTCTATGTTCGCCGGAGACTGGGAAGCCTGCACCATGCAGGTCAAGACCGTCTACGACGCCATCGAGAGGCTGCGGCCCAAACGCGTTGTCGGCACCGAGTGCGGCCATGCCCACCGCGCCTCCGCCATTGAAGGCCCCTACTGGGTTGGCCGTCCCGACGGCCTGCCGCCGCGCCCCTACATCCACTACGTTGAGTGGGTGGCCGAGGTGCTGCGCACCGGCAGGCTGAAGATCGACCCGGCCAAGAAGCTGAAGAAGCCCGTCACCTTGCAGGATTCCTGCAACTACGTGCGCAACCACGGCCTGGCCGACATCACCCGCGAGATCATGTCCTACATCGTCGAGCCGGAGTACTTCCACGAGATGAGCCCCAACCGCGAGCACAACTACTGCTGCGGCGGCGGCGGCGGATTCAACGGCGTGGGCAAGTACCGCCCGCAGCGCAACGTGGCCCTCATCAAGAAGCGCGATCAGATCCTCGCCACCGGCGCCGAGCTGGTCATCGCTCCCTGCCACAACTGCTGGGACGCCATCCGCGACCTCGAAGAGGAATTCGAGATCGGCATCAAGTGGTCCTTCCTCAAGCCCCTGCTGATCGAGATGGCCATCGTGCCCGATCATCTCAAGCCTGCGGAAGACGCTGAATAACTGTAAAACAGGGCGGTCCGGGAGCAGCATCTCCCGGGCCGCCCTTTTCATAGGCCGTCCGAGTCAACCCTGAGACCGGCCGGTCCGAGTCCGTTCGCGGATTCAAAACAGCCAGGGCAGGGTGCGGGGGAGGGCGGCGGTCCTCAAGCCCGCCGCCCGGACACGGGGGTGTTGTACGCAACCCTCGCATCCTGCCCGCTGGCTCCCGTTCAGGTCATCCCGCCCATCTTCCCGACTCCGCTTTTCTCCTGTCCGGCCCTTGCCAAACCGCGCTGAGGAGTTATCCTCTCGGCTGATATGGAGCGTTGGAAAATCGGCGACGGCCACCTCTTCATCCGCGAGGGCGACATCACCACCCTCGATGTGGATTGCATAGTCAATGCGGCCAATTCTCGGCTGCGTGGCGGCGGCGGTGTCGACGGCGCAATCCACCGTGCCGCCGGGCAGGACGAGCTACAGGCCGCGTGCCGGGACATCATCGCCGACATCGGCTCGCTGACCCCGGGCCAGGCCGTCATCACTCCCGGTTTTGCCCTCCCGGCCCGCCACATCATCCACACCGCCGGTCCGATCTGGCATGGCGGTTCCCAGGGAGAGGCCGAACACCTGGCCCGCTGCTACCGCGCTTCCATGGAGCTTGCCAAAGCCCACGGACTCGCCACCATCGCGTTCCCCGCCATATCCTGCGGCATCTACGGCTATCCTGAGGCCGAGGCCGCACGCATAGCCCTGACAGCCATTCGCCGGGGGCTCCTCGACGGCCTTGTTTCAGAGGCCATGATGGTGCTCCATGGCCCTCAATCTTTCCATTCCTGGACCGAAGCGGCCCGGGACGTTTTGTAAACCTCGCAAGGAGACTCCAATGGAACTCAGAGGAACGACGATCATCGCGGTCAAGGACGACAAAGGGACAGCCGTGGCCGGTGACGGCCAGGTGACCTTCGGCCAATCCATCGCCATGAAACATACCGCACGCAAGGTGCGCCGCATCTACAAGGACAAGGTCACCATCGGCTTCGCAGGGGCCACTGCGGACGCCTTCACCCTGTCCGAGCGTTTTGAGAGCAAGCTGGAGACTTACTCCGGCAACCTGCTGCGCGCCGCCGTGGAGCTGGCCAAGGATTGGCGCACGGATAAATACCTGCGCCGCCTCGAAGCCATGCTCCTGGCCGCCGACGGCGAGCACATCCTCATCATCTCCGGCACTGGCGACGTCATCGAGCCCGACGACGGGCTGGCCGCCATCGGCTCGGGCGGAGCCTACGCCCTGGCCGCCGGGCGCGCCCTGCGCAGGAACACCGACTTCACCGCGGCGGAGATCGCACGTAAGGCCATGGAGATAGCGGCGGAGATCTGCGTCTACACCAACGACCAGATCGTGCTGGAGACCCAGGACAAGTAATGGTTGGCGCGGGATCGCCGTGCTGAAGTTGTGTGACGCTGTGAAACGGCGGAACCTGCGTCACCGACGTCCTTGTCGTCCCCGTTGCCGTTGCTTTCCCCAGCCCTGAGGCTGGTTGAACGACATTAAGATTTGCAGAGTCCAGTGAACCGTGTCCCACGGATTCCTGGTACACGGAGGCATATATCATGAGCAATCTGACCCCCAGAGAGATCGTTTCGGAACTCGACAGATACATCATAGGCCAGGACGCCGCCAAACGGATGGTGGCCATCGCCATGCGCAACCGCTGGCGTCGGCAGCAGCTCGATCCCGAGCTGCGCGACGAGATCGCGCCCAAGAACATCATCCTCATGGGCCCGACCGGGGTGGGCAAGACCGAGATCGCCCGCAGGCTGGCCCGGCTCGCCAAATGCCCGTTCTTCAAGGTGGAGGCGACCAAGTTCACCGAGGTCGGCTATGTGGGCCGCGACGTGGAGTCCATGGTCCGCGACCTGATGGAGATCGGCGTGAGCATGGTCCGCAAGGAGGAGACGGAGAAGGTTCGCATCAAGGCCGAGAAAAACGCCGAGGAGCGGTTGCTGGACCTGCTTCTGCCGCGTAGCGGTGGAAGCACGCCGCGCCCCGGATTCTTCATGGGTTCGCAGACCGGCGAGGTGGAGGAAAAACGCGATACGGCCAAGGACGACTCCACGCGCGAGAAGTTCCGCCAGATGTTCCGGGCCGGTCAGCTTGACGAGCGCGAGATCGAGCTGGAGGTCAAGACACAGTCCGGGGCGCAGGTGGAGATCATGGCCATCCCCGGCATGGAGGAGATGGGCTCCAACCTGCAGAGCGCCTTCTCGAACATGTTTCCGGCCAAGCGCAAGATGCGCAAGATGAAGATCGCCGATGCCTTCAAGGTGCTCATCGACGAGGAAGCCGAGAAGCTCATCGACCCCGAGGCCGTCAACGAGCTGGCCCGCGAGCGGGTCGAGCAGCAGGGGATCCTGTTCGTGGACGAGATGGACAAGATCGCCACGCGCCATGACCAGGCGGGCGGCGGCGCAGACGTCTCCCGCGAGGGCGTGCAGCGCGATCTGCTGCCTGTTGTGGAGGGCAGCGTGGTCAATACCAAGTACGGCATGGTCAAGACGGATCACATCCTGTTCATCGCCGCCGGTGCGTTCCATTTCGCCAAGCCCTCGGACCTCATCCCGGAGCTGCAGGGCCGCTTTCCCCTGCGCGAGGAGCTTGACTCGCTGCACAAGGAGGAGTTCTACCGCATCCTGACGGAGCCGAAGAACGCGCTCACGGTGCAGTACAAGGCACTGCTCCAGACCGAGGGAGTGACCGTGGACTTCACCAAGGAGGCCCTGGAGGAGATTTCCGCCACAGCGGAGAAGATCAACGAGGAGACCGAGAACATCGGGGCGCGCAGGCTCTACACCATACTGGAGAAAATTCTGGCGAACCTGTCCTACGAGGCCCCGGACAAATCCGGGCAGGCCGTGACCATCGACCGCGAGTACGTCCGTGCCCAGCTCGGCGACGTGGTGGAAGACCGGGACCTGTCCCGCTACATCCTCTAGGCGGTCCTCATGAGCGTGCGCATCAGCCTTATCGGGGTTCCCCTGGACGAGAACTCCTCATTCATGCGGGGAGCCGCCGCCGGGGCCGAGGCGGCCATCCGGGCCGTCCATTGCGAATCGGCCAACCTCTGGACCGAGACCGGTTTCGATCTGTCGCCGGTGCTTGAGGTTGTCGACCCGCTGGTGGTTTCGCCTCCCGAAGCGGCCATGGAGCGCATGGAGCGGGCCGCCCGAGACCAGGCCGCATCCGGCCGGTTGCCCATCTTCGTGGGCGGCGACCATTCCATCACCCATCCGTTGGTGCGGGGCATGCGCGCCGCAGTGGGCGAGTTCGACATCCTGCACTTTGACGCGCATCCCGATTGCTACGACCTGTTCGAGGGCAACCCGGCGTCCCACGCCTCGCCCTTTGCCAGGATAATGGAGGAGGGGCTGTGCGGGCGGCTGGTTTCAGTGGGCATCCGCACGGCCAACGGCCACCAGCGCGCCCAGAAGGAACGGTTCGGCATCCAGTGGCTGGAGATGCGCCACCGCGCGAGTTGGCCTGCGCTGACGTTTTCCCGGCCGGTGTACGTGAGCTTCGACCTTGACGCCCTTGACCCGGCCCATGCCCCCGGGGTCGCCCATCATGAGCCGGGAGGACTCTCCACCCGCGAGGCGCTGGACATCATTCACGCCATCGACGCGCCGGTCATCGGCGCGGACGTCGTGGAGCTCAACCCGGGACGGGACGTGGACGGGGTGACGGCCATGGCCGCCGCAAAGATCATCCGCGAGCTGGCAGGGGTGATGCTGCGGGGAAACAGCCTCCGCTGATCGCAAGACGTTTTCTATAAGTGTTGAAATCAGAAGCGGGAACCGCCTTCGGCGGAGTTGTCGGGTGATTTCGCCTCCGGCGGCCAAAGGGCTGTAGCCCTTTGGAATCCCATTCTCGCCTTCGGCGAGAACTTTCTTTAACTGGGGGCCTGCTGTCGACCTCACCAGTCCCGGACAATATCTTACCATGCAAGAAGCCCCGAAACCGTTATGGTTCGGGGCTTCTTGCATAGTCATCGACATATATGGAAAAGGTCTTGCGCTGATCGCGGGGTTTCCCCAAGCGAACAGAATCCATGAAAAAGGCCGGTCCCGGTATGCGATCCGTCGCGGGCGGGAGACCGGTCAGGGAAGCGTGATTTTCCTGGGGTCGATGGGCTCGTCATCGGAAACCTCTGCCGCGCCTTTGACCTCGGCGATGGCTTCGGCATACGCCTGGAACACGTCGTCGCGGTTGATGAGGCCGATGATGTCGCTGGTGTCGGTCTGGGAGACAACGGGAATCTGGCCGTAGTCCGTGTTCACGAAGCGCAGCAGGGCCTGATAGAGGTCATAGTCGGGCCGGACGTAGACCGGTCGCGACATGAGGTCGCGCACCACCACGAGGTCGTGCAGCCCTTCGTCGAACATCCAGCTGCGGACGTTGTGGATGGA